>NZ_NOZF01000065.1:0-38718 GCF_002258565.1 Rhodococcus sp. 05-2254-6 | reverse complement strand
CGACGGATGCCGCAGTACCCCCTGACCACTGCGGCCGAGAGCCAAGAACTTCTCCTTGGGTCCGTCGGCCGCGTCCACCGCTGCGTCGACGGTGTCTCCGAGCTCGGTGTATCCGTCGACGACGAGCAGCGTCAGCAGCTCGTCGCGGCTGGCGACGTATCGGTAGACGGCCGAGGAGACGACACCGAGGTCCCGCGCGACAGCGCGTAACGACAGGGCCGCGGCACCGTCGACGCAGCGGTGGACGCGGCCGACGGACCCAAGGAGAAGTTCTTGGCTCTCGGCCGGACGGTGCGGCAGTGGGGACTGCGGGAGCCGGCGCGCTACGCGTTGCTGTTCGGCAGCCCGGTGCCCGGATATCACGCCCCTGCGGAACAGACCACCGGGCCGGGCACCAGGGTGATCACCACCCTGGTGGCCGTCCTGCACTCGGCGTGGCAGACACGTCGACCGGACGTCGAGACCGACCCGCCCGAGCTGGCGTCACTGCACGGCAGCTTCGAAGACATCCGTGCGCAGATGGAGATGGATCTGCCCGACGGGCTGATTGCACTGGGCGTCATGGTGTGGGCGTCGCTGTTCGGGGCCATCAGCTTCGATGTGTTCGATCAGTACGGGGCCACGACGTTCTCCAGCAGGGACGCGTTGTTCGAATACCAATTGGGACTCCTGGCGAAGATCGCCGGACTCGACCCATGAGGACTGGCCGTATCGCTTGCGCCACATCCGGCGGTGGGCGGTGCCACAATGACTAGCGTGGCAGCGCATGCGGAGGAACCCGAGGACCAGACGGCATCGGCCTTGCGAGATGTCCGTCCCGGCAGTCTGCTGGTGTCGTCCATCGAACTCGTCGAGCCCACGTTTCGGCGCACCGTCATCTACATCATCGAACACAACGATGCGGGCAGCCTCGGTGTCGTGATCAATCGTCCCAGCGAGACCGCAGTGCAGAACGTGCTGCCCAACTGGTCCGAGCTGGCAGCCAAACCGCAGGCGCTGTACGTCGGTGGCCCCGTCAAGCGGGACTCCGCCCTGTGCCTGGCGACGCTGCGGACAGGTGTGTCGATCGACGGTGTTCCCGGTCTGCGCCGCGTCGACGGACGAGTGGTGATGGTCGATCTCGATTCCGATCCTGCCGATATCGCCCCACTCGTCGAGGGCGTGCGCATCTTCGCCGGATACTCGGGCTGGACCTTCGGGCAACTCGAAGGCGAACTCGACCGTGACGACTGGATCGTGTTGTCGGCCCTGGCATCCGACGTGATCGGTCCGCCGCGGATCGACCTGTGGGCACACGTACTTCGTAGGCAGCCGATGCCGTTGGCGCTGCTGGCATCTCATCCGATCGACGTCGACCGCAACTGAGAGCGGCTGCGCCGCACGTGAGCGAAACCTCGTAGCAGGGGTCGATATTCCGCTCACATGCGCGCAGCGCTCAGTGAGCGAAGGCCTGCGCGCTCGAGTGTCCACCTGACTTCAAGCCGGCGAGCACCTCGTCGATGGCGATGCACAGCATTCGGCCCAGGTCCGCGCTGAAGCCCTCTCGCACTACGATTCTGAGCACGGCGACGTCGGTTGCGTTGTCGGGCATCGTGTATGCCGGCACCTGCCAGCCGCGGGCGCGTAGTTCGTGGGAGACGTCGAAGACGGTGAACTCGCAGTGATCCTTCAGCATGAACGACAGGACCGGGATGGCCGAGCCGTCGGTGATCACTTCGATGTCGGGGTGTTTCGCGAGGTGTCGGCTGACGCGAACTGCGGTGTCGCGCAGCGCTTTCATGATGTCTGTGTAGCCGGATCTGCCGAGGCGTAGGAAGTTGTAGTACTGCCCGATCACCTGGTTGCCCGGCCGGGAGAAGTTCAGCGTGAAGGTGGGCATGTCGCCGCCGAGGTAATTGACGCGGAACACGAGGTCCTCGGGCAGGTCTTCCTTGGTTCGCCAGACGGCGAATCCAATTCCTGGATAGGTCAGTCCGTACTTGTGGCCGCTGGCGTTGATGGACTTGACCCGAGGCAACCGGAAGTCCCACACAAGCTCCGGGTACAGGAACGGTACGACGAATCCGCCACTGGCTGCATCGACATGGACCGGTACGTCGGGCCCGCCGCTACCCGCGATCTCATCCAGTGCAGCGCAGATCTCCTGCACCGGTTCGAGTTCTCCGGTGAACGTGGTGCCGAGGATCGCGACCACACCGATGGTGTTCTCGTCCACTGCATCTCGAACCTGTTCCGGGGTGATGACGTAGCGTCCGCGCTCGACGGGCAGGTACTTGGGCTCCACGTCGAAGTAGCGGCAGAACTTCTCCCACACCACCTGAACATTGCTGCCGAGCACCAGGTTCGGAGTGCCGGTACCAGCTCCCCTCGCTCGCCAGCGCCACTTGAGTGCCAAGCCGGCCAACATGACGGCCTCACTGGAGCCGATGGTCGAGACCCCGGTGGCCGACGACGGGTCCTCCCGGTCGAGTCCGGGGGCGTGGAACAGGTCGGCCACGATGTTGACGCAGCGTTCCTCGATGGCGGCGGTGGACGGGTACTCGTCCTTGTCGATCATGTTCTTGTCGAACGTCTCGGCCATGAGCTTCTCGGCCTGCGGATCCATCCACGTGGTGACGAACGTCGCCAGATTCAGGCGCGAGCTGCCGTCGAGCATCAGTTCGTCGTGGATGAAGCGGTAGGCGGCGTCGGGATCGAGCTGTTCCTCGGGAAGTCTCAGTGCGGGTCCGGGATTGGTGGCGAGGCGGCCGGTGTAGGCCGCAGAGACGATACCGTCGGCATGGATTTTCCTGGTCATCGTCTTCTCCCGTGATCGGCTCGAGTGACACCCAATCTAGTCCGCGACGCTGCCCACCGGGCTCTGTTCCGATTGCGGTCGTCGCGCGAGATGCTGGGCGATCACGGTGCACACCATCAGCTGAATCTGATGGAAGATCAACAGCGGCAGCACGATCAGTCCGACGGGTTGGCCGACGAACAGCACTGCGGCCATCGGCAGCCCGCTGGCCAGGCTCTTCTTGGATCCGCAGAACAGCAGCACCACCCGATCCTCGAAAGCGAAGCCCAGCCACTTGCCTCCGTACCAGGTGATCGCCAGCACCACGGCGAGCAACGCAGCGCACACTGCGACGACGATGCCGATGCGCCACACCGGCACCGAGGACCACACGTTCTGGTTCATGGATTCGCTGAACGCGGCGAACACGACCAGCAGGATCGAACCACGGTCGACGAGCTTCGTCGGCGCGCTGTGCCGGGTGAGCCAGCCCGTCACCCAGGGCCGGATCAGCTGCCCGACGGCGAAGGGAAGCAGCAGTTGCAGGGCGATGTCGAGTACCGAGCTGGGGTCGATGGTCACGGAACCGGTCGTGGTCATCAGGGCGATCACGAGCAGTGGGGTGACGAACACTCCGATGATGTTGGAGAACGAGGCGCTCACCACAGCTCCGGCGACGTTGCCGCGGGCGATGGAGGTGAAGGCGATCGAGGACTGCACGGTCGACGGGACCAGGCACAGGAACAGCATTCCGGTGTAGAGGTCGTCGCTGATCACGCCGGGGACGAGTATCCGCAAGGCCAGCCCGAGTGCCGGGAACAGCAGGTACGTGCACGCCAGGATCACCGAGTGCAGCCGCCAGTGCTTGACGCCGTTCCAGGCGTCGCGCGGCGAGAGTCGAGCGCCGTAGATGAGGAACAGCAGGGCAATGGCGATGCGCGTCACCCAGCCCAGGACGTCCTCCGCTGTGCCGGTGGCCGGGAACAGGCTTGCCAGCGCTGCGACCGCGAAGATGCCCAACAGGAAGGGATCCAGCACGGTATCCCGCAACAACTTCACTTGGCTAACTTAATCCACCGTAGCGTTGCGAGTGCGGGCGGTCAGGGTGTTGAGCGTTCCCGCGATCTTCTCGGCGTGCACGGATCCGATGGTGAGCCGATCCCCGTTGGCGAAGGTGACGAAGGCCGCGGGACCGGCGTCGGTGGCGACGGCGTAGTTCCCGCGTCCCTTGGCCCGAAGTCCCCAGCCCCCGAACTCCTTCGAGGGATCGACCGCCCGAACCGAGGCACCGGTGATCTCGTCGATGTCGTAGTCGAATGCCGCCATGCCCAGGCTCGAGACGAAGAGGCCGTCGCTGTCGATGTGCACGGTGAAGCGCAGCAGGGACAGAATCAGAATCGTCAGTGGGGCGAACAGGAAGATCGGCCACAGTGAGCCGGACAGCCAGCACGTCAGAGCGGCTCCGGCCAGGGAGACTGCCACGACGGTGATGCCGGCGACCCGGCTGGCTCCGACGCGGACCACCAGCGGCAACTCCGGGCTGCAGCGCGGAAGATCTGCGTGCGGCGGTGATGTGGCGTCGACGCGTTCGCGGTAGTCACGCAGCCTGGAGGCACCGAACAACCCGGCCGCGAATCCGACGACGGTTCCCACCGCGATAGCCCAGCCGGGGATGGTCACGCTCCGTTCGGACGCCATGTCCAGTTCTCGGACGAGGGTCGCGATCTGCAGAACACCGATCGTTCCGACGACGGTCAGCCCGATGATCAGCATGGTTCGACGCATGATCAGCAGCACCCGAGTCAACGACGCGACGGCACTGCACCCACCGCCGACCAGAGCGATCACGATCGCGAGGGTCCAGGCGTTGGAGAGTGGATTGGAGAAGTCGTCCGGTTCGGTGCCGCTGAAGTGAGTGGCGACCTGTTCGGGTAGACGGCCTTGCCACAGGTAGGCCAGGACGAGTCCGAGTGCGGCGACGACAAGGGGGACGGCAACGCCGAACACGACCCCGGCCGGGTCGAACGTGCGTAGTGCCTTCGCCTTCATCCGCTCAGCTCGGCTGGCAGGCGTCCTTGAGGCTGCACGAGATGCACGAGCTTCCGCATCCGTCCGCCTCGGCGGGTGGCGGAACGGCCGCTGCTGCGCGGGCCCCGATGGATCCGCCGGCTGCGGCGATGAACAGCGCGGCCACGAGGGCAACGACGACGCCGACGACGGCGGCGATGCCGTTCAGTGCGAGGGCGGCCACTGCGCCGATGGCCAGTACCAGCGCCGATGCGGCTGTCGTGGGACCGGCGACGCGATTGGCGAGGGTGAACGTCTCGTCGTCACGCATGGCCTCGGCGGTGCGGACACCGGCGAAGCGGTTGCGTGGGAGCCGACCCAGCAGCGACATGGCAGCGACAGCGCCGACGACGAGCGCGAGCACGAACAACACAACCGAGACGATGACCACCTGGCCAGGATACGGCGCAGCGAGGTCCTGGTACCAGGCGGGCCGCATCACACTTTAGGCTGGTAGGTGTGACCGATTCCGTTGAAGCACCCACCGAGTCCGCCCCCGAGTACCGCTACACAGCCGAACTCGCCGGGCACATCGAGGAGCAGTGGCAGGACCTGTGGGAGACACAGGGCACTTTCGACGCTCCCAACCCGGTCGGAACCCTCGCCGGAGACGTCCCGAAGGACAAGCTGTTCGTTCAGGACATGTTCCCGTATCCGTCGGGCAGTGGCCTGCACGTCGGCCACCCCCTCGGCTACATCGCCACCGACGTGTTCGCGCGGTATCACCGCATGCAGGGCCGCAACGTGCTGCATGCGCTGGGCTACGACGCGTTCGGTCTGCCGGCCGAGCAGTACGCCGTGCAGACGGGCACGCACCCGCGCAGCACCACCGAGAACAACATCACCAACATGCGACGCCAGTTGCGTCGGCTGGGTCTCGGGCACGATCGCCGACGGTCCTTGGCGACGACGGACGTCGACTTCTACCACTGGACACAGTGGATCTTCCTGCAGATCTTCAACTCGTGGTTCGACGCGGACCTCGGTAAGGCCAGGCCCATCTCGGAACTGGAGGCGGCGTTCGCCTCGGGTGAGCGGTCTTTGGACGACGGCCGGTCCTGGGAGTCGCTGACCGTCGGTGAGCGCCGTGAGGTGATCGACGGGTTCCGTCTGGTGTACGAGTCCAACTCGATGGTCAACTGGTGCCCCGGTCTGGGTACGGTGCTCGCCAACGAGGAGGTCACTGCCGACGGACGCAGCGATCGCGGCAACTTCCCGGTGTTCCGAAAGAACCTGCGGCAGTGGATGATGCGAATCACCGCCTACTCCGACCGCCTGGTCGACGACCTCGAGTACCTGGATTGGCCCGAGAAGGTCAAGACCATGCAGCGCAACTGGATCGGGCGATCCCGCGGTGCACAGGTCTCGTTCTCGAACATCGAGGTGTTCACCACCCGTCCGGACACGCTGTTCGGTGCCACCTACGTGGTGCTCGCCCCCGAGCACGAACTGGTCGACGGGTTGGTTGCTCCCGAGTGGCCTTCCGACGTGTCCGACAAGTGGACCGGCGGAGCCGCCACCCCCGCGGAAGCCGTTGCGGCATACCGCGCGTCGATCGCCGCCAAGTCGGATCTGGAGCGGCAGGAGAACAAGGAGAAGACCGGCGTCTTCATCGGCGCCTACGTGAGCAACCCGGTCAACGGTGAGCAGGTCCCGGTGTTCATCGCGGACTACGTGCTGACGGGCTACGGCACCGGCGCGATCATGGCCGTACCCGGACACGATGCCCGCGACTGGGAGTTCGCCACGGCATTCGGTCTACCGGTGCGCGAGGTCATTTCGGGCGGAGACGTCACCGAGGCCGCGTACGTCGGCGACGGTGCCGTGGTGAACTCCGACTTCCTCGACGGTCTGCCGGTGGACGAGGCCAAGGCCGCCGTCATCGCGCGGTTGGAAGCCGACGGCACCGGCCGCGGCACCATTCAGTACAAGCTGCGCGACTGGCTGTTCGCTCGCCAGCGCTACTGGGGCGAGCCGTTCCCGATCGTCTGGGACTCCGAGGGCAACCCGCACGGATTGCCGGATTCTGCTCTGCCGGTCGAACTTCCGGAGGTCGAGAACTACGCACCGGTCTCGTTCGATCCGGACGACGCCGGCTCCGAGCCGTCCCCGCCGCTGGCCAAGGCGTCGGACTGGGTCGAGATCGAACTCGATCTGGGCGACGGGCTGCAGACCTACACCCGCGACACCAACGTCATGCCGCAGTGGGCCGGTAGTTCCTGGTACCAGCTGCGCTACATCGACCCCACCAACTCCGAGGCCTTCGCGGACCCGGAGAACGAAAAGTACTGGGTCGGACCGCGTCCGGAGATCCACGGACCCAACGATCCCGGCGGAGTCGATCTCTACGTCGGTGGCGTCGAGCATGCGGTGCTGCACCTGCTGTACTCGCGCTTCTGGCACAAGGTGTTGTTCGATCTCGGCCATGTCAGCTCGAGCGAGCCGTACCGTCGCCTCTACAACCAGGGCTACATCCAGGCCTACGCCTACACCGATGCCCGCGGCGTCTACGTACCCGCGGCCGAGGTGATCGAGCGCGACGGCGGCTACTTCCATCAGGACCAGCCCGTCAACCGTGAGTACGGCAAAATGGGCAAGTCCCTGAAGAACTCGGTCTCCCCCGACGAGATCTTCGCCGAGTACGGTGCCGACACCCTGCGCTTCTACGAGATGTCGATGGGCCCGCTGGACACGTCGCGGCCGTGGGCGACCAAGGACGTCGTCGGCGCGCAGCGGTTCCTGCAGCGGGTGTGGCGACTGGTACTCGACGAGGTGACCGGCGAGGTCCGCGTCACCGACGACAAGCCCACCGAGGACACACTGCGCGTGCTCAACCGTGTGATCGATGGTGTGCACGCGGATTACGCTGCGCTGCGCGACAATACGGCCGGTGCCAAGCTCATCGAGCTGACCAACCACATCACCAAGGCGTACCCCGACGGTGCTCCGCGTGGGGTCGTCGAGCCGCTGATCCTGATGCTCGCTCCGCTGGCTCCGCACCTGTCCGAGGAACTGTGGAGCAAGCTCGGCCACGAGAAGTCGCTGGCACACGGTCCCTTCCCGCGCGTGGAGAAGAAGTGGCTCGTCGCCGATACCGTCGACTACCCCATTCAGGTCAACGGCAAGGTACGCAGCCGCATCACCGTCCCCGCCGATGCGACCAAGGACGACGTCGAGAAGACTGCACTGGCCGACGAGAAGATCGTCGCCCTGCTCGACGGCAAGGCCCCGACCAAGATCATCGTGATCCCGGGTCGAATGGTGAACATCGTCCTGAAGTAGCCCCCGCCGAACTCGAAGTTGTGGATGAAAATCTGGCGATTTCCGTCCATAACTTCGAGCTCGGGGCTTTAATTTGTTCCATGTCACAGGTCGGTAAAGGATTCGTGGTGAGGCTGGTGGCCTCCGTCGTCCTGGTTCTGGGATCCGTCACACTCGTGAGTGTCCCTGTTGCACAAGCAGATCCGGGGCCCGGCTCACCGATTCCGGCCGACGATCCGTTCTACGATTGGGACGGCGGGCTGGACGTCTCCCCGGGAACGGTGCTTCGGTCGAGGCCCATGACGTTCCGAACGCCGAACCAGCCGACGCCGGTCACCGGTAGCCAGGTTCTGTACAGGACTACCGACCAGCAGGGCGAATCCGTCGTCACGGTCGCCACGGTGCTGCGCCCTTTGATCCCCGGACCGACGCGAATCGTGTCGTACCACATGGCATACGACGCCCTCGGGTCCCAGTGCAATCCCTCGTACACCCTCAGCGGCGGGTCCACGAGTCCTATTGCCGGTGCGGAACAGGTGGTCATTGCCGGTTATCTCGCTGCCGGTTACACCGTCGTCGTGCCGGATTACGAGGGCGAGGAACTCGAGTGGACGATCGGACGGCAGTCGGGGTACGCAGCTCTGGACGGCGTTCGCGCGGCACAGTCCTTTCTGCAGCTTCCGTCGAACACCCCCGTCGGCATGGTCGGATACTCCGGAGGCTCCGTCCCGACGCAGTGGGGTGCCGAGATTGCCCCCGAGTACGCACCCGAGCTGAACCTCGTCGGAGCGGCGGCCGGCGGGCTGCCCGTCGACCTGGCTCACAACCTGCCGTACGTCAGCGGAAGCAAGGAGTGGGCGGGCGTCATTCCGGCTCTGATCGTCGCCTACCAACGCGCCTACGGTCTCGACCTGGACGATTTCATCTCCGACTACGGTCGCCAGGTGATCGATCAGGTCGATCAGGAGTGCATCGCCCAGTTCGCCGACGACTACCCGACGCTCACCGACGCGTCGATGGTCAAGGCTCCGTACACCTCCATGCTCGAGGTACCCGAGGTGGTGGCGGCGATCGACGACAACATCATGGGCAGCCAGGGCACTCCGCGGACACCGATGTTCCTGGCTGTCGGGCAAGCCGATCCGATCGGCGATTCCGTCATGATCACCGCGGACGTACAGGGACTGGCGTACGAATACTGCGGCCGGGGCGTCGATGTGCAGTACGCGCAGTACGACGGCTTGTCGCACAGCGAAGCCTTCCCGGCTTTCGAGGCTCAGAGTCTGCAATTCCTGACCGAGCGGTTCTCCGGTGTGCCGACGCGGAGCAACTGCGGAACCATCGCGCCTGGAAACAGCCTGGCACCGACGCCGTAGTACGAACCCGGGTGGTTCTGTCAGATCGCGCCCAGATCGGCCGACAGCCAATGCTCCGGCTGCAGGTAGAACACCACGTTCTCTTCGTGCTCACTGTCGGCCATCTCGAGGTAGCCGTCGACCTTCTCCGGCGGCAGATAGCGCGCTGCCATGGTGCGCAGTAACTCCGGTGTACTCGGCTCTTCCCGCGCAACGGATCCGTCGACCGAGACGTACCTGATCCTCGGGTCCGACTGTTCGACCATGAGCGTGAATCGACCTGCAGCTCTGATCGATTCGGCCTTCCTGGACGTCTTTCCGGCGAGGACCCAGGCCTGGCCACCAGGTGTGTAGTCGTACCAGATGGGAACGGTCAGTGGACCTCGATCAGGTCCTGCAGCGACGGCCAGCGCGGCGATGTGGGGTTCGGCCAGAAATTCTTCGCGTTCTGCCTTCGACAGTGCCATGAAACAACCGTAGGACTTTCGCAGCCGATGGACCAGACCTGCGACGAACCCTGGGGCCGGTGACGTCAGGGCGTCCTGGTCGAGATGCCGGGCATGAGTAGTCGGAGAACGCCGTCGGCAACGTCGATTGCCGTTTCGGTCGGCCGCGTCAAGCATCGGAACAGCACGTTGTTGGTCAGCATGACTGCCGCCTCGATCGTCGGTGCCTCGTCGCTGAACACGCCGGTTTCGCGACCGCGTTCGAGGATCGGGACGACGGCGGCAGGTAGGTACAGGTTCTCCATCACGGTCGTGATCGTGCTCGGCTGTTGGAACTGCTCGAAGCTGAGCGCGAGGAGCATCCCTGTGCTCATCGCGCGGTTGTCGATCACGAACTCGCCCACCGCAATCAACGTGCGCTGCAGAGCGATTGCGGGCTCGATGCCGAGGCGTTCGTCGGCTCGGCGCAGTCGTAGGACGCGATCGAACTCGGGTTTCAGTGCGGCGACGATGATGTCTACCTTGCTGGGAAACAGGCGTCGGAGATCCTCGACTCGAATCTTTGCTGCTGCGGCGATGTCGGCGAGCGTCACCAGGAAGTATCCGTTGTCGAGGAAGAGCGCTTCCGTGGCCGCGATGACGTCGGCCTCCAGGTCGGGGCGGAGGGAGGCTGCGCCGTCGAGCACGTCGACGGGGTCGGGTTCGGTCGAGTTCCGATCGGAATGCACTGGGTCGACGGCCCAACGCAGGATCGAGGTGACTGCCTCGGCTACCTCGCTCGTGGCAACGGAACCGGGCGTGAGCATCTCGCGAAGAGCGTAGCCGTCGAGAAGTGCGCCCAGGGCAGTGGACAGGGACGTCAACGTCAGTGGCCGACGCACGGACCCGCCCTGAGCTTGGATGGCCCGACCCACCATGGTGCGCAGGTCGGCATCGAGTCGCTCGAATTCGGGGGTGACGGCTTTGCGCGCCCCGTCGTGGTCGCTGGCGAGCAGGGTGGCGACCAGGCGCCGACGCATCAGGCCGGAGGTCAGGTCCTCGAACAGGGCGGACACCGGCGCGGCCGCGTCTCGCAGCCCGGCAGGCGGGTCGATGGGCGTCGTGCCGATGTAATTCACGGTGAGGTTGTCGAGAAGATCCGCCACGAACGCTTCTTTGCCGCCGGAACCTCCACTGCGAGAGTTGCCTGGGTAGGTGTTGTGGAACGTTTGATGCGACAGCCCGGCACCGTCGACCACCGCCGAGATGGACAGCGAGCGGGCGAGGTGGGTCATGTCCACGTCGTTCAGGAGCCGGTATCCGGCGTGGAGAAATTGTTCACGCGGGACGGGCCTAGGGTTCAACGTCAACCGCCTTCACTGGACTTCACAGCACCTGAATGGATCACGAACCATAGCAACCCAGTGACCGAGCTCGCAGTGTTTAGTTCTGACTACATGTCTATGTAGTCGTAACACTCGAATCGATGTTGTTCTCGAATTGGTTTGTGTTGCAGGGGGTTCGCGGTCCGTGGTCCGATACTCATCGGCCTCAAGGCCGGTATCTCGAGGAGGACCCGATGGTGTTGATCGATCGTCGACCCCAAGTCCAGACGCGCGTCGCAGTGCCCGGGACAGTGCGCAACCCCCTCGGCCCGAGGCCGCCCGTCACCCGTTCCACTCTTGCATCGGGGCGAGTCCAGGGCCGACGACCAGCGCCGACGTACGCGTCACCCGGACTGACCGAGCGTGAAGTTGCAGTCCTGAAAGTCTGGTTGGACTGCGACTCCAAGGTCGAAGTCGGTGCGCGCCTCCACATCGCCTTGGGAACCGTCAACACCCACCTGACACGAATTCGAGACAAATACTCCCGCGTCGGTCGGGCAGCGCCGACCAAGGCGGCACTCGTCGCCAGGGCCCTGCAAGACGGCATAGTGAAACTCGACGACCTCTGAGCGACGAAGGTCGGCGGGGTTGATTGCAGGCAACGTGCGTAGCCGAGGGGCCCACGCAAGTCGTCTGGCCAACGAACTACCAGACTCACGCCGAACCCTCTGTTGTGAGCGGAAACTCGACCCCCACTACGAGGCCGGAGTGGAGCCTGCCCAACGACCGAGGGGACTTTCGCTCACCTGGTGCGCAGCACCACTTCTGTGGGATGTGCGTCGGCAGGCGTATCGATGGCATTGCGTACCGCACGGGCAACGGTACTGGGCTGCAGGAACTTCGAGCCGTCGTACTCCCCACCCTCGTGCGCGACGATCTCCTGCTGCATTTCGGTGTCGATGCGTCCGGGATGCAGCGAGGTCACGCGTAGCGACGGTTCTTCCTGCCGTAGTGCATCTCCGAAGGCCCGGAGCGCGAACTTGCTCGCCGCGTAGCCGCCCCACCCGGGGTTCGCGCGAATACCCGCACCCGAATTGATCAGCACCACATGGCCGTTCGCCTTTCGCAGCGCCGGAAGGAGCAATCGAGTCAGCTCGACGACGGCGATGACGTTCACCTCGTACTGCCGACGCCAATCATCGGCCGTCGACTCCTCGACCGTCCCCAGCGCCGCGACTCCGGCGTTGTGCACCAACACATCCAGAGAATCGATGCCCGACGCGGCCGCCGCAACCGCGTCGGGATCGGTCAGTTCCACCGGCCACGGGGTAGCTCCTGCCAGTTCCGACGCGATCGGTTCGAGAGATTCGGTCGATCGTCCGCCGAGCAATACGTGGTGATCCGGCGCGAGAAGTCGGGCGATATGGGCCCCGAGGCCACGGCTTGCTCCGGTCACCAACGCAGTACGAGTCATGAAAGCAGGTTACTCAAAAGCTCATACCGGCTTCGGCTGCCCAGGTCCGGGTGGTGTTCGCTCCGTCGAGTTCTTCACGAATGATGTCCGCGTGTCCCGCATGCTGGGAGATCTCGCGCAGAATGTGCAGCACCGTGAATCGTGCGCTCTGCCAGACGCGTTCGGGTGCCCAGGGTGCCGTCGGCACCGGGACCGACAGGTCGAGGTCCAACGTCTCGAGCGCAGCCGAGGTGGAGGCCGCCACCTCGTCCCATTCGGCGATCAACCCCGCGACGGTTTCGTTCTCGGCCATGACGTATTCGCCGCCGGCGCTGGCCATGTCGAATTCCGCGTTCTCGTCCAGGTCGGCGATCACCTTCATCCAGTGCCGTTCGTTGCTGATCACGTGATGCAGCAGCCCGCCGAGGGTCAACTCGCTCGTGGTGGTGCGGGTGCGCGCCTGCTCCTCGGTGATTCCGCGAACGGTGATGTGAAAATTGGCGCGTTGTTCGTCGAGCATCTTCACGATGTCGGTGTTCTCGGTGGTCATTGTTCCTCCTGGTGGTTGGTGATGTTCACAGTAGGAGCGATCGAGGACAGGTTCGGTCCGCAATTTCAAACGAGCGGAATGTCGCCTGTGCACGCAAACTGTCTGCATGGGCGATCGAGGTTTCACTTCCACGCAGCTGGCAGCGCGCGCGGCATATCTGCTCAGGGGCAACGACCTGGGCACCATGACCAGCGCGGCTCCGCGGCTGTATCCGCACATGTGGAGCTGGGATGCGGCGTTCGTCTCCGTCGGACTGGCTCCGCTCAGCGTCGAGCGGGCCGTGGTGGAAATGGACACCTTGCTCTCCGCACAGTGGAAGAACGGCATGATTCCGCACATCGTCTTCGCCAACGGTGTCGACGGCTACTTCCCCGGCCCGGCCCGGTGGGCCACCGGCACGCTCGCGTCGCACGCACCGATGAGCCCGCAGACCTCGGGCATCACCCAACCGCCGGTCCACGCGATCGCGGTGCAGCGCATCCTGGACCACTCCAAGCGCCACGGACGCACGACGCGTGCCGTCGCCGAGGAGTTTCTCGATCGCCGCTGGGGTGATCTGGTGCGGTGGCACCGCTGGCTCGCCCAGGCCCGCGATGTCGACGACAACGGAAGAATCGCGGTTTTCCACGGCTGGGAGTCGGGGATGGACAATTCGCCACGGTGGGATTCGGCCTACGCGAATGTGGTTCCCGGAGAGATGGATCCGTACTTCCGGGAGGACAAGGCGGTCATCAGCGACGCTTCCCAGCGGCCCAGCAATCTCGAGTACGACCGCTACATCTGGCTGGTGGAGGAGATGAAGCAGGTCGGGTACGACGACGACGCATTGAAGACGAAGATGAGCTTCGCCGTCGAGGACGTGTTCGTCAGCGCCATCTTCGCGGTGGCATGCGATGTACTCGCGACCATCGGCGAGGACCACTCGCGTCCTCACTCCGATGTTCGGGAGCTGCGGTCGTGGGCGGAGAAGTTTCGCAAAGGAGTGATTGCGACGACCGACGCGCGCTCCGGCGGTGCCCGCGACTTCGATCTGCGGACGGGACAGTGGATCGGCACCGAGACCATCGCGATGTTCGCGCCGTTGCTGTGTGGCGGCCTGCCCCGCGAGCAGGAACGCAATCTGCTTCGGATCTTCGAGGGCACGAGATTCTGCGGTCACCCGGATCTGCGGTACGCGGTTCCGCCGTCCACGTCGCCCGTCTCGAAGGATTTCCGTGCCCGTGAGTACTGGCGCGGGCCGGTGTGGCCGGTGATGACGTGGCTGTTCTCGTGGGCCTTCGCGCGTCGTGGGTGGTCCGAGCGGTCACTGTCGTTGCGCGACGAAGGCCTGCGCCAGGCCAGCGACGGCAGCTTCGCCGAGTACTACGAGCCGTTCACCGGCAAGCCGCTCGGCAGCATGCAGCAATCCTGGACGGCCGCGGCCGTACTGGACTGGCTGGGGTAGCGCGAGATCAGCTGAGGTAGCTGTCGACCAACGGGCCGACGACGTCGAACGAGGTGGCGTCGGGCACGAGGTACTTGGCGACGGTGCCGCAGACGAAGGGATGCCATGCGGAACCGGAGTCGGTCCCCAGGGACGAGACGGCCAGGATGTCGCCGAAGTATATGCCGGGTAGGTGGCGCTGAACGAGTTCGTCGTTGTGCGAGGCGACGGCGAGCAATTCTTCGACATGGCTGCGATCGATCTCGTCACCCATGGCGGCGAGGAGATCGGCACCCTCGGCGCGGGCCCGGACAGGGTCGCTGTCGAGCAGCGTCAGTGCGCCGACAGTGACGCCCCGATTCTGCAGTTCGACGGCGATGGCGTGAGCGAGAACTCCACCGAACGACATGCCGAGGAGGTGGACGGCGCCGTCGGTCTGGATGCGAACGATGTCGTCGGCGTACTGCGCCGCCAGTGCCGCGAGGGATTCCGCGCGCTCACCGGACGCGGGTACCTGGACGCCGTAGATGGGGCGGTCGTCGTCCACGTGAGCGGTCAGGCCCGCGTAGCAATCGACCAGACCCACCAAGGGGTGGATGCAGAACACGGGGTCGAGGTGTCCGGTGGTTCGGATCGGTGCGATTGTCGGCACCGCATAGTCGGACGGGTCGAGCTCCGTGAGAGCCAGATGCGAGAGATCGTTCACGACAGTCATGGGTGCGCCTCCGAGCCAAGAGATGTAGTTCGTGTTTCCATTGGACTTGTTTGTTCGTGCCGACTCTGGGTATGTCGCCATCGGCAGCGTGAGTGTTACCCACGTCTCATCACCGACGACTCAATCACGTCTGTGGACAGAACGCATTAGTGACTGTTCACCATTGAGTGCCCAGGTCCGGGCCCCTAACCTCACCCGGGTGGTCTTCTCTCGCACGGTGCGTGCCCTGTTCGGATTGTTCTCGGTCGGCGTCATCGCCTGCGCTGCGCCCGGGATCGCGTCCGCTGTTCCGCAGGGTCCGGACGTCTCGTCGTGGCAACATATCGACGGCACCGCGATCGACTGGCATGCCGTCAAGGCTGCGGGCCACGGCTTCGCGATGGTCAAGGCCACCGAGGGGCTGGATTACGTCAACCCGTACTTCGTCGAGGATTCCATCGTCATGCGCACGGCGAACGTGGCGCGCGGGGCGTACCACTACGCCGATGTGACGCTGTCACCCGAGCTGCAGGGCGCGTACTACTCGGCACTGGTGTTGGGCATCAATGGGCCAGGCGATCTGCCGCCGGTGCTCGACCTCGAAGATGCCAAGGGTAGGTCGCCGGCCGAGGTGATCGACTGGACGCACCGGTATCTCGATACCGTCCAGACGCTGACCGGACGTCAGCCGATCATCTACACCTACCCGAACTTCTGGCGGACGGCGATGGCCGACACCCACGAGTTCAACAACTATCCGCTCTGGATCGCCGACTACGACGACGAGCTGGGGCCGCTACCTGGCGGCTGGACTAACTGGTTGTTCTGGCAGTTCACCGACCGCGGCACGATTCCCGGAATCGACGGGCGTACCGACATCAATCACTACTCGGGCACGCCGGAATCACTGCGAGTACTCGCTCGCTGGTGACGTTCCTCCAACTGCACGGCTGCGCACTCCGTCACCAGGGCACGCGCGTATGGTCCCACGACCACAGGGCTCCCGTGGGGCCGTCGTCGGCGAGGAGGGCGAGACGGACCACTCCCGTAGCCGCCTCGGCCGGGTCTCCGCCCGCCGACATGCCCGCGACGAGGTTGGTGTGGCGCAGCCCGGGTGCCAGGGCGTTGACCTTGACCTTCTCGCCGAGGGTCTGAGCGGTCAGCAGCGTGACGGCGTTGACGGCTGTCTTCGAGCTTCGGTAGGCCACGCCGCCGCCCTTCACTCGTTCCCAGTCGAACTGTGGGTTCGGGCTGCTGTTCCAGGTCAGGGATCCGGTTCCGCTGGACACGTTGACGATGCGTGGGTGCGCGGACCTGTGCAACGCAGGGAGAAATCCCTGAGTGACGGAGATGAGACCGAAGACGTTGGTCTCGTACGCAGTACGCAACTGCTCGAGCGTGGTGCCGACGACGTCGTCGTTGCCTGGGTTCACCCCGGCGTTGTTCACGAGTATGTCCAGTTCGCCGACCTGCTGCACGGCTGCGGCGACCGAAGACGGGTCCGTGACATCGAGCTGCACGACGCGCGCGCCCGAGCCCAGTTCTGCGGCTGCGCGTTGCCCCTTGTCGAGATCCCGCGCTCCGATCCATACGTTCACGCCGAGAGCCAGTAGCTGCCGCGCCGTCTCGAGACCGATGCCACTGTTCCCTCCCGTCACCAGAGCCACCGAGTTCGGCGCGGGCGATCGGATTTCTGCGGGAAGACTGTCGACGACGTTCATGTTTACTCTCCAACTCCAACGATGTAGTTGGAATGCTACCTCTCGAGCGCGGGGAAATTCCAACTCAGAAGTTGGTAATCTCGGCGGATGGCCTGGGACACGGACGGGACACGGCGTCGACTCCGTGATGCCGCGCTGGTGGAATTCGCAGCTCACGGGTTCGAGGGCACGACCGTCGCATCCATCGCAACTCGATCAGGCGTCAACAAGGAGAGGCTCTACAGCTACTTCGGCGACAAGAAGGCTCTCTGGGACCTCGTCCTGGCAACCGAGTTGGAGCGCCTTGCGACCGGCGTCGAACTCACAGGGGTCGACTTGGACGACATCGGCGAATTCGCCGGAGCGACGTTCGACTATCACGCATCTCATCCCGAACTGGGCCGCCTGCTGCAGTGGGAGGGTCTCCAGCCTGGCCCGCCGGCTCACGCGGAGGTGCGCACGACGCACTACCGAGAGAAGGTGGCGCGTTTCGCCGACGCCCAGCGACACGGCCTCATCGATTCGGAGATCGATCCTGCGCACTTGGTGTTCACGCTGATCGCGCTGGCCGCCTGGTGGCAGACCGTCCCGCAGCTCGCCGAAATGATCACCGGTGCTGGACCCAACGACCAGCAGGCACGGGCGGCACGTCGACGCTTTGTCGTGGAGGCAGCGAGGCGAATCGCCGCACAACCCGGGTCGTGAGGTGAAGCGTGACGCCTGGGCACTCGACCGATTCCAGCGCACCATCGATGGAGGTAAGTGAATGGAACCGCAGCCGTTCGTACTCGCAACGCCCGACGTACTACGCGAACGTCGAGAATCGTTCGACGTATATCGGGCACCCGACACGGCACCCGGCGAAGACACTCCTCGGCCCGCTGTTGTCTTCGTCCACGGTGGTCCGCGTCCGGCGGGCGTCGAATGGCGACCCCGAGATCAACCGGTTTTCGTGGGATACGGATCCATCGCTGCGGCAGCAGGTGTCGTCGGTGTCGTACTCGAACATCACATGTCCTCGCTGGCCGAGTGTGCTGCGGCTGCCGATGAGATCGCCATCGGAGTCGACCAGGTTCGACAACTCCCCGGAGTGGATCCCAATCGAGTTGCGCTGTGGTTCTTTTCCGGGAGCGGGCTGCTCGCTGCCGACTGGTTGAAACACCCTCCAGCGTGGTTGACCTGTCTCGCATTGACATACCCGGTGCTGCAGACCCTCCCTGAATGGGGGGTCGAGCCGCGATTCGATTCCACTCTCGCCGTATCGGATTCGGGAGCACTGCCGATTCTGCTCACACGTGTGGGCCGCGATCGCCCCGAATTCGTCTCGGGGGTGAACGCTTTCGTCGAGGCTGCCCACGCTACGAACCTAGACATCATCGACGTACCCGACGGACAACACGGATTCGACATGCTCGATCACACCGGCGAATCGCGTGATGCCGTCAGCCGTGCGATGGCCTGGGTCGTCGCACGGCTGATGGCAGATACGGCTGCCGACTGAGCGCCCCCGAGGACGCCTGACACAACCGAAGCGCCCGCAGTCGACTGTCTTCGACCACGGGCGCGTTCCGATCGATGCGAAACAGCTACGGCTACGCCGACTTCCACACTGCGACGACGGACGGCCGAGGCTGAGTGTCGCCGCCGTCGGGCCAATGCGAGATCGGTGCGTCGGCGGTGGCATCGTCGCTTTCGCCCGGGTGCTGCACGCACACCACGACCCGCTCGTCGGAGACGATGGGACCGCAGGTCTCGCCGCCCGCGGGAACCGTCAGGAACTGGCGGGTCTCACCACGGCGTGGGCCGTCGAGCACCACGGCGAACAGGCCGTCGTTGGAGTCGAGAGCGTTTCCGTCGGTGGAGACCCACAGGTTGCCCTTCGAGTCGAACGCGAGGTTGTCGGGGCACGAGATGGGGCTGACCTGACTCTTGTCGAAGCCGCCGAAGTACGTGTCGGCCTCGTTCGGGTCACCGCACACCAGCAGCAGGTTCCAGGTGAACGACGTGCCCGCGTGGTCGTCCTCGAGCTCGAGCACCTGGCCGTTCTTGTTGGTGTTGCGGGGGTTGGCCTCGTCTGCCCCGGCTTTGCCCTCGGTGCCTCGGTTGGCGTTGTTCGTCAACGCGACGTAGACCTTGCCGGTCACCGGGTTGGGCTCGAAGTCCTCCGGGCGGTCCATCTTGGTCGCGCCCACCTTGTCGCCGGCCAGGCGGGTGAACACCGCCACCTCCTCGGCGGTCATGCCGTCGACGAGGGATTCGCCGCGGCCGTCCTCGTTCGTGCGCAGCAGCGGCACCCACGTTCCGGTGCCCTTGAATTCACCGCTGGCGGGAAGGGTGCCGGAGCCGTCGATCTCGTCCGGGGAGTCGCCGGTGAGCGTGGCGACGTACAGCGTGCCCGCGTCCAGCAGCGTCAGGTTGTTGCGCATAGCGGCCGCGCCGGTGCCGGGCATCATCTTGCGGCTCGAGACGAACTTGTACATGTAGTCGAAGCGCTCGTCGTCGCCGCTGTAGGCGACGACGGTGCCGTCGTCGGTGACGTAGATGGTGGCGGCCTCGTGCTTGAAGCGTCCCAGCGCGGTGTGCTTGATCGGAGCCGACTGCGGATCCCACGGGTTCACCTCGACGATGTACCCGAATCGGTTGGCCTCGTTGGGCTCCTGGGCAAGATCGAAGCGCTTGTCGAAGGTCTCCCACTTGCGATCGCTGGCGGCACCCTCGATGCCGTAGCGGGCGAGCCGCTCGGCGGCGACGGTCTCGGTGACCGACTCCGCGTTGCCGAAGTACTGGTTGAAGTTCTCCTCGCCGGAGAGCACCGTGCCCCACGGCGTCAGGCCGCCTGCACAGTTGTTGAACGTACCGAGCACGCGGGTGCCCGTCGGGTCGACGCTCGTCTTGAGGAAGTCGCTGCCCGCGGCGGGGCCGGTGACGACGAACTCCGTGGTGCCGGTGATACGGCGGTTGTACCGGCCCATCGCAGGGGTGAGCTTGCCCGAGTTGCCCTCGCCCTGAACCTGAACCACCGTCAGACCGTGCGCGGCGAGCGCTACGTCGAACTGCTCACGCGTCGGGTTCTCCTCGTCGTAGCCCTTGAACATCGCCGGCTCGGTGGTGTACTCGTGATTGACCACCAGCAGGAATGCGTTGGGCGTGCCCTCCACCGGCAGCAGGCCGGCGAAGTCGTTGTTGAAGCCGAACTGCATGGCCTGCGCCGCACCGGTCTGGTTGTCGAAGTCGAACGCCGGAGCGCCGTCGAGCACCGGATCGCCCCAGCGAATGACGACGGCCTGCTCGTGGCCCTCGGGTATCACGACTGCGTCCTCGGTGTTCGGTTCCACCGCAACGAAATCCACGCCGTCGACGGGCGGGGTATCGGTACCCGACGTGCTCGAGGTTGCGCCTCCGGTGGTGGCGGGCTCGTCGGTCGAGCACGCCGCGAGAGCGCTACCGGCACCCACGGCGAGTACCGCCATGGCACCGCCCTTGATCACACCGCGCCGCGACATGGCGGTCTTGACGATGTCGCCGAAGTACTGACCCTTCGACGTGTTGGGAACCTCGTGGAAACACGCATCCCCGCACTTGTACTTGCACGTCAATGCTGACCGCTTGGAGCTTCCGTCGTGAACCGCGAACAAGGGTAGTGGCTTCATGTCACGGCACGCTGTCACCCAAAAGCGAAAGTAAAGGAACGTTCAGGTGAAGTCGCGGACAACGAGGATGCCCTAACGTCCGATCGTCTGCCACAACGGATCGCCGGGTCCGATGTCGTAGGTGCACTCGTCCGGCCGCGGGTCGGGTACGAAGGCCCACAGCAGGGCTCCGGCTGTGCCTGCGGCGCGTTGGCCGTCGATCTTGGTGGCGATACTCGTTGCGCGGGAGCCGATATCGCCACAGGAACCGGCGAGTTGGCCGATCTCCCCGACCAGGAGGGGTTTGCCCACCGCAGCGCTCTGGGTGATCCGCCGCTGCAGCCCGTTCCACTGATCTCCGGGCAACGGCACACCGTCGTATCCGTAGTCGTGGTACTGCAGCACATCGACGAAGGGCGACTGGGCGAGGTACTCGTACTCGTCACCCTGGCTACCGCACTGTCCGCCGCCGGTGAGACCGGCGGTGATCAGGGTGCGGGGATCGACAGTGCGGAGCTGTTGCCCCGCGGTGTCGAAGAAGGAGCGCAGAACCTGGGCGGCGTCTGCGGTGCAGGTTCGGGTGGTCCACGAGCACGCCGCGTCGGTGCACGAGCTGGTTTCCGGCTCACCGACCAATTCCCAGGCTGCCAGTGCGGGCGAATCCTTCCACCGGTTCACAGCAGTGAGCATCCACTGCTCGAAACTCGTCACCGCATTCGCGTCGGGGACGGCAGGGGGCGTCGTCCATCCGTCGACGTACCACTGTCTGCCCTTGAAGGCGTTTCCTTCACAGGCCCCGTCCTGTGGCGAGAGAACCGGGACGACCAGTTGCCCGTGCGCCTCGGCCGCCGCGAAGACCGCGTCCATCGGGCGAAAGTCGAGTGCGCCGGTGAATCGGTTGATCGCCAGCGCTTGGAACGCGTTGAACCGCGTGAGGGAATGTGAAGGCAGGGCACCGAAGTAGCCGTTCAGGTCCACCATCGCTCCACAGCCTGCGTTGACCGACCAATCGGTCGCAAGCTGATAGGCATTGAATCCGGTCGGCCACCAAGGATTTCCGTCGAGTGCGAGACCGTCGGCGCTTGCCGTGACGCGGGCACCGGACTCGGGGGCTGCTGCCGCGTCGGGCACACCGGTGCTCAGCGCGAGGGACAGCACCATTGCTGCGCCCACTGCGCACCGTGAAAACATCGAAACGATCCGCATCGGCGTAATGCTAGATGTCTGCTGCGCGAATTTCTAAAATTGTGAATTCGACGGCCCCTGGACGGCAATATCACCGTATTCGTACAATTCGACGAGCTCCGTTGCGTCGGAATTCGATTCCACCGGGCCGAGCCGCTCATTGAGTCGAACTTTCGTGTCTCCCAGTATGTTTCTGGCCGCATTTCGATCCAGATGGGTAAATGTAGGACTTTCCGATGTACCGAAGATCGGGAATACGCAGTACAGTTCGGGTTTCCGTTTCATTATGCGAAAGCTGGAAATCCCCCAATGCGAATCGCATACGTTGCATCGACGGCAGTTCTCGTCGCAACTACGTTTCTGCTTACGGCCCCGTTCGTATCGGCGCAGCCGATCGATGGAGAGCAACAGGATTATGTTGATCGCTTCACCTTCGGCGAATTGGGACTGGGTCGGTCCACCACCGTGGACTCGACCGGACAGGCCACCAGACTGACCGTGCCGTCCCCTGCAGGCTCGGTGCCCTCGATGCTCGATGCAGTGATGACGGTGCCTGCCTGGCTCGACCGGGGTTGGGTCGACGTCGAATCGGACGGTCGGCCGATCACCCGCATCACGCTCGACAACACCGCACCGACCACCGCGGTGTCGATTCCACTGGCTGCGGCACCGACGGTCGACGGAGCAATCGCCCTCGATCTGATCCCGTCTCTGATTCCCGACGATCGCTACTGCCCCGATCCTGCCTCCGATGCCGTCCGATTGATCGACGCAACCGTGGCCTACCAGGGGCAACCGGCGGTGCCCGAGACCATTGCGGACTTTCTGCCGGTAGTGCTGAGGACGCTGACGCTGTTCGTCCCGTCGGACGCGGATCGCGAAACCGTCACCGCCGCAACGATTGTGGCAACCTCGGTGATCCACCACTACGGGGCGCAGCCGGTCCGGGTGGCCGTTCGGCCGGACAGTGAGCTTGCAGGGGCGGCACCGGACGGACCGTTCGAGAGATCAGTCGTATTGGCAAGGAGCTCCGACGCCGGTGTGGAACTGATCTACCCCGTCGACCAGGCTCCACCACGGATGTACCTCACCGGAACGGGGTCGGATCTGACCGATCAGGCCCGCCTCGTCACCAGTGATCTCTCCGACATCGCGGTCTCCACGGCTGCTTCGGCAGGACCATCGTCGGCAACAGCGCAACTTCCGCCCGAATCGATCACGCTCGACGACCTCGGCATCGGCACGGTGACCGGTTCGGGCGGTGCCACGGCGACTGCGTCCATCACGATCGATCAGACGCGGCTCGGCCGATCGGCATCGAACCTGTCCGTGCACCTGATCGGCAGCTACACACCGGGCGCGGGATCGGTGCGGGCCACGGTGAACGGGTCACCGCTCGCAGTGTGGGAGGCCGACGACACCGGTCGGCTCGATCGCTGGATCGACATTCCGAATTCGTCCCTGTCCCGCGTCGAGACACTCGACATTTCCGTCGACCATCCGTCGACCACGGGTGGCGGTGGCTGCTCCGCGGCCGCCGATACGAGTGTGACCGTGGACGGCTCGACTCTGGTGCGGTCTTCGGATTCCACGACACCGGCCCCGCTCGGCCTGCGATCGATGCCGCAGGCGCTGATGCCGCAGTTCGAGATCGCGATGGCCGACGAGTCCTACGCGGGAGTCGTCCGAGCGGTCACGATGGCAACCGGACTGCAGCGTCTGTCGAGTCTGCCCCTCCTCCCGGAGGTCGTGTCGATGGAACAGGCGCTCGACGGTAGTGGACCCGCCCTCGTGATCGCGCCTGCCTTGGAACTGCCCGAGACGGTGACCCTGCCGCTGTCGTCGATCGACGAGACGACATTCCGGGTCGCCGACCCGGACTCCGCCGGCGGTGCCACCGAATTGACGGTCGACACCGACGAGCCCTTCGCGACGGTGCAGGTGACGTCGGTGCAGGACAACGCAGTCCTCGTCGGATCCTGGAACTCGGCACCGGACCGATTCGACGCCATGCTGTCCTGGCTCGACGACGACCCGGCTCGGTGGTTCGCGCTCGACGGCGACATCGTGTTCGCTGCGCAGAACACCGAACCGATCTCACTGTCGAGCGCGGCACTGTCCGGTGCGGACGACACCGCAGCGGCGCCCGAGAACACAACCGACCGAACGACGGTGCTGGTCGTGGGAGTCGGTCTTGCGGTACTCGCAGCCGCGGGCGTGGGCGCACTCGTGCTCGCGCTCCGAGCGCGCCGGTCGACGACCGCGCCGAGCCGGCACAGCGACTCGACATGAGCGACTCGACATGACAGTGGACACCGCACCCAACACGGGCGCGGAGCCGACCGCGCCACCTCGGTGGCGAGCACGGCGTCCGCTCGCCATCCTGGTCGTGCGCTGGGTGGTTCTCCTCGCCTGTGTCGTTCTCGCGTTCCTTCCCACCTGGGTGCGGCTGGCGCAGGAGGCGTCCGACGGTGCCATCACCGCGTACATCTTCGTGTTGCCCCTGCTCGCTGTCGTTGCGGCGCAGGGAGTAGCGCGGCGTAGGGCCGACGAGCTGCCCATCCACGATCGGCAGACCGACAACATCGTCGGCGGTATCGGCTTGCTGGTGTCCATCGCGATCAAGGCGCTGTGGCTGCCGCGCTACGCCGATCAGTACGAGCTGGCGCACTTGGATGTCCTTGCGGCGCTGACGTTCTTCTTCGGTGGCGCGATCCTGATGTTCGGACTGCGTCCGGTGGGTCGGTTCTGGTCCGTCTGGCTGTTGCTGCTCGCGTTGAGTCCGCTGGGCTACCGGTTGGTCGCCATCGGTTTGGGCGGAGGCCGTTTCGCCTACGCGGCGGTGATGGTGCTCTTGGCAGGAATCGCCGGTGCCATCGCCGTCGGCCGCACCAGGCGTCGCGGATGGCTCGGGTTCGTGTGCACCGTCTCGTCCGGATTGGCAGTTGCGGCAGTGATGTTGGCGGTGTGGCCCCAGATCGACATCATCTGGCTGCAGCTCGTCCCGACCGTCGGCGCGGCAGCAGTCACCGGAAGCGGCTTCTATCTCACTGCGCGTCGCGGCCGATTCGACGAGCGACGGCCGCGCCGCCTCGCTGTCCCGACGGCGAAGTGGTCGCCGAGCTCGATCGTCGTCTCGATCGTGGCGGCTACGGTCCTGGCTCTCGTTCCCCTACCCGACCGCACCCCCGTGGCGGCACCGACGGGACCACCTGGTGCGGCATCTGTTCCCTTGGTTCCGCCGGTCGGTTTCAGCGAGATCGACATGGAGCAATTCGATTGGGTCCGCGCGTTCTTCGGAAGTCGTGCCACTCTGACCCGGCAGACGATGCGCGCCGACGAAGGCAATTCCGCCTGGGACCTGCGGTCGAGACCACGGACCGTGGTGGTCGACGTTCTGTCGACGACCAATCGGGCCAGTCTGGCCGTCTATCCGGAGAGCACCCTGTATCGATTGACCAACACGCGCACGAGCCAACCCCTGACCATCGATCTCGGACGCGGGGTGACGGGTGCGCTGTACACCTCGGTCAGCGACGCGTTGCTGCTCACCTGGACCAAGCTCGTGTTCCATTGGCAGCGAGGCGATGTGTTCCAACGTGTGACCGTCATCAGCGTCGACAATCACGACCTCGATGCCGCGTTCCCGCAGCCGATGCCGTCGATGGCATCGAATCTCGGTACAGCGATCGGCACCTTGCTTCGGGGCAACGCCATCTCCATCGACGACGATCCGGAGTACAAGGATCGTGAGCTGTTGACGACCTTCGGCACCGGGCTCGTTCGCCAGCAGTGGGCCCCGGCGAACGGTGCGCCGCTGTGACCACAACTCCCACGGAGGGACGACCGACGCCCCCGCGTGTCGGAACGGAAACCGAAGAGTTCCGAGCAGCTGCGCTCTACGACGCGATCAACGGATTGGCCGATCGAAATCCGCTGGCGTCGGCCGCAATTGCGTTCGTTCCCTGGCAGAAGTACACGGCGATCGGGGCTGCGCTTTCGCTCCTCGCCTGTGGAGTGTTCGCTCCGGTCGGGACGCTGCTCGTGGTCACGGTCGTGTGCACCATCGGATATCTGCTGGCGATGATCGACCGCTTACTGCTGTTCTCCCGAGGTCTGGACGCGTCGGCGATCGTCACGGTGACCGACGAGGAAGCCAGGGCCGTTCCCGACGATCGGTTGCCGTACTACACCATTCTGGTTCCGGCGTACGACGAGCCGGAGGTGGTGGGTGACCTCATCGCGGCGATGACCGGCCTGGACTATCCAGCCGACAAGCTGCAGGTCTTGTTGCTGCTCGAAGAGGACGACGAGGTCACCATCGAGGCGGCCGCGCGCAGCGGCGTCAGCGATTCGGTGGACGTGGTCCTGGTCCCCGCAGGCGACCCTCGCACCAAGCCGAAAGCATGCAACTACGGATTGCATTTCGCTACCGGGACGATCGTGACGATTTTCGATGCCGAGGATCTGCCCGAGCGACTGCAACTGCGTCGCGTCGTCGCTGCTTTCGAGCGGCTGCCCGACACCGTCGCGTGCGTGCAGGCGAAGTTGGCTTTCCACAACGGTTCTCAGAATCTGCTGACCGGGTGGTTCACCGCGGACTACGCCCTGTGGTTCGGGTATCTGCTGCCGGGCCTGATGGCCAGCACCTCGCCGATTCCCCTCGGCGGAACCTCCAATCATCTGCGCCGCGACGTCATCGACGAGGTGGGGGCCTGGGACGGCTTCAACGTCACCGAGGACGCGGATCTCGGTGTGCGCATCGCGGCCTCGGGCTACTCGACGGCGGTGCTGGACTCCACCACTCTCGAAGAGGCCAACAGCGATCCGATCAACTGGGTTCGCCAGCGCTCTCGTTGGTACAAGGGCTATCTGCAGACGTGGTTGGTGCACATGCGCAGACCGGTCGCCACGGTGCGTGCCCTCGGCCCGGTCGGCACCTACCGCTTCACATTGTTGCTCGCGGGAACACCGATCACCGCGTGCATCAACATGGTCTTCTGGTTCACCACGGCGGCATGGATTCTCGGCCAGCCGGCATTGGTGGCCGAGCTCTTTCCGCCGTACATCTACTATTTCTCGTTGCTGTCTCTGGTGGTGGGCAACATCGCCACGGTGTACATGTACCTCATCGCGAGCCGAGAGAGCGACAACGCGTACCTGCTCGTTCCCAGCCTCACGATGCCCCTGTACTGGGTGATGATGAGCGTGGCCGCCATCAAGGGGTGTTGGCAGCTGGTTCGCAATCCGTCGTACTGGGAGAAGACGTTCCACGGCCTGTCCGGCCCCGCCGCGCCGACGCCGGTCGGCGAAGAGCAGAACACGTGAATCGGCGCACCCCCTGGATCGTGTTCGGCAGCGCGCTGGCGGGCTACCTGGCGGTGGGGCTGACTCTGAGCATGCATTTCGGCTATCTCCTCGGCGACGCATTGTCGCGAACCTCGGCCGCGCAGGCGGTGCTGCTCAGCCGCGATCCACACGTGTCGGCCATCGGCTTCATCTTCACGCCGTTGACGGCCCTCGCACAGTTGCCCATGGTCGCCTTCGCATCGTGGTGGCCGGCGATCACCCGGTGGAACATCTCGGGCATCGCGATGTCGGCGGTGTTCATGGCCGGTGCAGTGGTGATGATCCACGGGATCTGCCGAGACCGCGGACTGCCCGGCCGATACAGCCTCCTGCTCACCGTCGTCTTCGCGATCAACCCGATGATCGTCTTCTACGGAGCCAACGGCATGAGCGAGGCAGGCTTCCTGTTCTTCCTCTGCTGGGCTGTACGACGGTTGATTCGATGGATGAACACCGACGACGTTCACGATCTCCTGTTGGCAGGCGTCGCATTGGCTCTCGCCTTCCTCGCTCGCTACGAGGGCGTCGTTCCGATAGCTCTGGCCGCGGTACTGGTGGCGGTCGTGACGGCTCTTCGTCGGGGCCAGCCGTATTGGAAAAGCATGCGCCGCAGAGCAATTCTGGACGCAGTGCTCGTTGCAGGGCCCGGCACGGTAGTGTTTCTGGTGTGGATCAGCACGAGCTGGCTGATCACCGGTGAGGCGCTCGCCCAGCTGTCCTCGAGCTACGGAAACGCCGCGATTCTGACGCAGTCCGGCGGGCCCAGCGGTGACCTGATCGGCACCGGCCTGTTCTCGCTCGGTGCCGTCGTCGTGCTGGGACCGGCGTTGCTGGTGACGCTACCGCTGGCCGTGGTGCTGGCGCTGCGTCGCCGAGACCTCGAATTCGTCGTGGCACCATTGCTTTTCGGTGGGGTGCTCGGATTTCAGGCCGCGAGCTACATCACGGGTTCGACATTCGGCTTCCTGCGGTTCTTCATCTGTGCCGTTCCGTTGGCGGCAGTCGTTGTGGTACAACTGTTTCCGGCCACCGGAGATCGGCCGACCCGGCGCGCAGGGGCCTATCGACGGCACCGCCCCGTGCTCGCGCCGCTGCGTCCTGCCGCCGCGGCGGTGGCACTGACGGTCTGTGTACTGGCTCTTCCGATCACGGGGTGGGCTATGGTGCAGCCGGGGTTGTCCAGTCAGCAGTACGCCCTCGGCAGTCTCCTCGACGAGGATCCCCAGGCCGACGATCCACAGGCGATCGCGGCCCGTCGAGTCATCGATTCCTTCTCCACCGAACGCCGACTGGCGTCGTACCTCGACGGCCAGAACCTCCCGGAGGGGTCGATCCTCCTCGACACCGTCTACGGGTTCGCCGTCGTGGCAGCGTCGGAACACCCGAAGCGGTTCGTGGTTCCGTCCGACCTGGACTTCACCCAGATCCTCAACGACCCGGCATCGGCGGGCGTGCAGTATCTGCTGACGGTGCCCAACGAGGGCCGCGGAGTGTCCGATGCGGTCAACCGGCGATATCCGACGATCTACGACAACGGAGCCGACCTGTATCCACTCGTCCTCGAAGTTCCGAACGACGGTGCAGATCAACCGGATTGGCGTCTGTACCGGGTACCGGGCTGACCGACGCTCGCTACAGTACCTGCGACAGAAACGTTTTCAGTCGATCGGTGTGAGGATCGTCGAACAACTGCTCCGGCGTTCCGGTTTCGACGGCGCTGCCGTGGTCCATGAACAGCACCCTGTTGGACACCGATCGCGCGAAGCCCATCTCGTGGGTGACCACCACCATCGTCATTCCGCCCTTCGCGAGGTCGGCCATCAGTGCCAGCACACCTTTCACCAATTCGGGGTCCAGAGCGGAGGTGGCCTCGTCGAAGAACATCACCTCGGGCTTCATGGCCAGGGCCCGGGCGATCGCGACACGTTGCTGTTGCCCACCGGACAGATTGCCCGGACGCGAATCCGCCTTGTCGGTCAGTCCCACCAGCTCGAGCTGATCCATCGCCGCCGCACGAGCCGCCTCCTTGGACAGGCCGAGCAGCTTGCGCGGGCCCAGAGCGATGTTGTCCGCAACGGTCTTGTGCGGAAACAGGTTGAACTGCTGGAACACCATGCCGATGCGCTGACGCAGCTCGTCGGGGTTGTCCTTCAGCACCGACTTGCCGTCGAGCAGGATGTCTCCCTGCTCGGGCTCGTGCAGTCGATTGAGAGCACGCAGCAGAGTCGACTTACCCGAGCCCGACGGTCCGATGACCGTCGTCGTCGTGCCCGCCGGAACGTCGATGCTCACCCCGCGCAGCACCTTGTTGGTACCGAAGGACAGGTGAATGTCCTTGCCTACGAGCGAAACAGAAGTCATGTCAGCCTCTTTCCACGACGACGGCCTGCTCGACCGGGTCCAGCGTCTGCTCGGCTTTGCCGGTGCGCAGTCGCTTGTCGATGTAGTTCACGAGATGGGTGAGCGGCACGGTCAGCACCAGGTAGAACAATCCGGCGGCGACGAGCGGGGACAGATTTCCGGTCTGTGCGTTGAGATCTCGACCGACGGCGAACAGCTCGCGTTGAGTGGCGAGCAGTCCGAGGAAGTAGATCAGCGACGAGTCCTTGATCAGTGAGATGAACTGGTTCATCAGCGCCGGCAGAACGCGTCGGACACCCTGTGGGACGACGACCAGGTTCATCGACCGGCGACGGCTGAAGCCCAGTGCCCGCGCAGCTTCCATCTGACCGGCCTCGACGCTCTGGATGCCGGATCGGAAGATCTCACCGATGTACGCGGCGGCGAGCAGTGACAGTGCCGCGGCGCCGAGCCAGTACGGATTGCCGCCGGTCACCCCCTGCACCACCGGTCCGATTCCGAGTCCGATGATCAGAATGATCACCACGGCGGGCAATCCGCGGAAGATGTCGGTGTAGACACGCGCCGGCCAGCGCAGCCAGCGTGTGCGAGACAGCCCGGCCAGGGCCAGCAACATGCCCAGGACCGTACCGATGATGCCCGACGCCAACGCCAGAATGAGCGTGTTGGGCAGGCCTACCTTGAACAGGTCGGGGATGGCGGACTTGTACAGCGACCAGTCGAAGAACGTATCCCCCAGCTGTGCCAGCGTGGATTTGGGTTGAACGGCAACGGCTTCGGGAGCGTCCGCGTCGTTCTGTGCTGCGATGGCAGCGAAGTCGGGTAGCTCGGGCTCGGGGGCGGCCTTGCTGCCGGGCTTGAAGCCGTCGGGCAATTCGCGTGGAACCCAGTCGGAGTACAGGGTGGCCCAGGTGCCGTCGGCGATCACCGCGTCGAGCCCGGAGTTCAACGCGTCGATCAGCGGCTGATTGTCGCGAGCGACGGCCCAGCCGACGAAGTTGTTCAGCGAGAACGTGTTCTGCGTGATCGCGGTGCCGTCTTCCGGCTTGACCAAGCCTTCCGCCTGCTGGGACGGGGCCACCCAGGCGTCGATCTGCCCGGTGCGCAGGTTCGCGTACGCGGTGTTGTAGTCCGGGAACTTCACCGGATCGAGGCCGAGCGTGTTCACCACGTAGTCGTCCTGCACGGTGCCCTGCACGACGCCGATCCTGCTGCCCGCGTTCAGGTCCTCGAACCTGGTGATCGGGCCGCCGGTCTGAGCAACGAGGGAGAAGTAGCCGAAGTCGTATCCGTTGGTGAACCCGACGGTGTTGCGTCGCTCGTCCGTCGTCGTGATCGAGGACGACCCGACGTCGAAGCGGCGGCCCGCAACCTGCGCGAGCAGACCCGAGAACTCGGTGCCCGAGAAGTTGATCTGCAGACCGAGCTTCTCGGCGACGGCCTTCAGCAGTTCGTTGTCGTAGCCGGTGTACTGGCCGGCCGAGTCCAGGCAGATGCTCGGCGGGGCGTCGGACAGGGTTCCGACGGTGAGCACTCCCGGCGTCGCCAATCCGAGGGATGCGGTGTCGATCCGGTCCAGGGGCGTGACATTGTCCGTCGTGTATCTGTCCTCCGTCGCGGCCGCTGCGGCAGCGTCGAAGTTCGTCGGGGTGGACGACGCACTGTCGACTCCGGGAGGGGCGCACAGGTCGGTCGGACCTGCCGCCGCCTGATCATCGGAATTCGACGTGCCACACGCGGCGAGCGTGAGGGCCATCAACAGTCCGAGAACGAGAACCACGAGCGCGCGTGAGGCGCGTACGGCAACCATGTACAAAACCCTAAGCGGACCAGGGCCCACTCACCCAAACGCGCCACGCGCAAGGGTTTCGCTCAGCGAACTGGAGTGACGTGTGACTACTCGAGCGCGTCCCGCCACTCGATGGCCTGGCCCAGCTCGGCCAGGTCGTACTCGGGTCCGTTGACGCCGACGGTGAACAGGGTGGCTCCGGCGTCGACGAAGTCCTGGGCGGTGTCCGCTCCCGGCCACGCGACCGAGCGGGTGATGACCGAGACGTCGCGTCCGACGGTGGTGCCGTGCTCGGCGAGGATCTCGGACTTGCGCTTCAGCGCCTCGAGGTCGGCGAAGCTGTGCCAGATGTGCGCGTACTCGGCCACCATCTTCAGCGTCTTCTTCTCGCCGCCGCCGCCGATCAGGATCGGGATGTCGCGGGTCGGGGCCGGGTTTCCGACGTCGAGGCGGTGGCGGATTCTGGCGAGGCTCTCTTTCAGCAAGGCCAGTCGCGAACCGGCCGTGCCGAACTCGTACCCGAAGTTGTCGTAGTCCTTCTCGTTCCATCCGGCGCCGATGCCGAGGATCAACCGTCCGCCGCTGATGTGGTCGACGGTGCGCGCCATATCGGCCAACAGGTCCGGATTGCGGTAGCCGCCGCCGGTGACGAGTGCGCCGATCTCGACGTTCGACGTCTGCTCGGCCCAGGCCCCGAGCATCGTCCAGCACTCGAAGTGAGCACCGTCGAGGTCGCCGTACAGCGGATAGAAGTGGTCCCAGTTGAAGACGATGTCGACGCCCGCATCCTCCGAGCGCAACACCGCGTCGCGGATCAACTGATAGTCGGGAGCGTGCTGGGGCTGAAGCTGAACACCGATCTTGACGGTCATGGACATCTCCTCGTCGTGTGGGCTGCGTCTCCCATGATGCACCCGAAAACCACTAGCCGATGCGGACGCCGCTCTCGGCCATCATCGCGCGCAGGACGAACCCGGCCTCGGAGCCGACAATCTCGCCGACGAGAGTGATGTAGCGGTCGACGAATGCGCCGCCGTGCTGCTCCTCGTTCTCGTCGGCGAAGTGGTGCGCGAGCTCGTGCAACACCACCAGTTCCCGCAACGCCCACGCCCTGTTGCCCCTGTGCAGGGGCACCGCGATGGTGGCGGTGTCCGATTCGTAGTGCGCCGCAGCCGAACCCGATCGGGCTCGGACGGTGACCACCCGACCGGCGTCGGGCCACGTTGCGGCAACCCACTCCAGAGCGAGCACCGCATCGACGTATGCCTGCACCGAGTCGATGGAGGCGAACTTGCGCTCGATCGGCAGCGTGATCTGCGAACCCATCACCTGCACCATGCGAAGGTCCCGCTCCTCGGCGCGATCGAACATGGTGCGAACCAGTTGTTCTGCGTCGTAGACGGCCGCTCGTTGCGAGTCCCTCGCCCTGCTCATCCGGTCAGCCTAATTTGTGTCGTCGTTCGAACTCGCCTACAGTCGTCTATCGACAACGATTGTCGAAGTCGTTCCCATGTCTATCCTCAGGAGAAACCGTGCTCGCCGTCGATGACCTCTGCATCGACGCCGGACGCTCGCGCATCGTCCGGCACGTCTCCTTCGAGATCCCAGCGGGTCGACGCCTCGGCCTGCTGGGTGCGTCGGGATCGGGAAAGTCGCTGATCGCCTCGGCGTTGGTCGGAGCGCTCCCGCCGGGCATCACCTGCACCGGCCGCATCGTCGTCGACTGCCACGACGTCGCCGGAGTTCCGACGCCCCGCCGGCCACGCCCCGCCCGTCCGGCGATGGTCTTCCAGGATTCGGCCACCGCACTGAACCCGATGGTCACCGTCGGCAAGCAACTCCGCACGCCCGACGCCTCCGCGCTGCTCGAGCGCGTGGGTCTGCGCGACACCGAACGCATCCTGGCCTCGCACCCGCTCGAGCTGTCCGGTGGCCAGCGTCAACGCGTCTGTATCGCAGCCGCATTGGCGCGTGAGAGTCCGCTGGTGATCGCGGACGAGCCGACGACGGCCCTCGACGTGATCAGTCAGGCGCGGGTGCTCGACGCTCTCCGTGAGGTGGCGTCTCTGCTGCTGATCACGCACGACATCGCCGTCGCCGCGCAGCTGTGCGATCACCTGATGGTTCTCGACTCGGGCAAGGTCGTCGAATCCGGTTCCACGGCAGCGATTCTCGACAGCCCGGAATCCGATCTCGTGGTGCGCATGCTCGAGCGGGCTCGCGCCGCCGATCCGTTTCGTCAGTTGGTCGCGCGATGACGGGCTTGGTGGCCACGGACATCACGCGCACCTACGTACGGCACGGCTCTTCTCGTACCGGGCTGGACGCCGTCTCGTTCACGCTGCCACCGGCCGGTCGCGTTGCCGTGGTCGGCGAATCCGGTTCGGGGAAGACGACGTTGCTGCGCATGCTGTTGGCGCTGGATGTGCCCTCCGAAGGGGTCATCGAATTGGACGCCCGCACAGTACGTCCGGGTTCCGCGCGCTCGCTGCGGTGGTTTCGCAGACTCGTGCAGTACGTACCCCAGGATCCGGCCACCAGCCTCGATCCACGCCGCAGTGTGCTGGATCTGGTGGCGACGCCGCTTCGACTTCTGGGCGTCGACGGCGATCATCGAGCCAAAGCGGGTGCCGCACTCGCCGCTGTCGGGCTGGAAGAGCGTTATCTGCAACGCCGACCGACGGAACTGTCCGGTGGTCAGAATCAACGCGTCGCCATCGCGCGCGCGGTGGCATGCGAACCGCAATATCTGCTGGCGGACGAGCCGGTCAGTGGGCTGGACCCGGATCTGCGTGAGCAGGTTCTCGCGGTTCTGGCCGGACTGCCAAGCGCGTTGCTGATCGTGAGCCACGACCTGTCTGCAGTCGCTCGACTCTGCAGTGACGTATCGGTGATGCACGACGGCCGAATCGTCGAAACCGGCAGCGTACGAGGCATTCTCACCGAACCAAAGCACTCCTACACCCGAGACCTGATCGACGCCGTACCCCGGCTTGCATGACCACCACAGGAGATCCATTGACCACCACTCTGTTGTTTACCAACGTGTTCCGTATCGGCGCCCTGGCAGCGGTAGGTGCCCTCACGCTCACCGGCTGCTTCTCTTCGGGCGCTGCCGACGACACCGCAGATCGAGCCCGCGTGGCGATGCTGCAACCGCCGCGCTCGGGGCTCTCGCAGTTCAGCGATGATGCCTTCAAGCTGTCGCGCTGGTCCACCGCCGAAACCCTCGTCACCCTCGATGATCTCGGCGACGCCGAGCCCGCGCTGGCCACCGCCTGGAATCGCGTCGACGACCGGACCTGGAGCTTCGACCTCCGACCCGACGTGAGGTTCCACAACGGTGCACCACTCGACTCCGCTGCCGTCGTCACCGCACTGACTGCTGCCACTACCGCCGCGCCGAAGCCGCGCATCCTCGACGGGGTCGAGCTGACGGTGACCGCTACCGACGATGACACGGTGGAGGTGTCCACCGCGGACATCGATCCACTGGTGCCGCAACGACTCTCGAGCCCGCAGCTCGCCATCCTGGCACCCGCGGCCTACTCTGCAGGCGGCAGCGACCCCGTCGGAACCGGCACCGGACCTTTCGTGCTCACCGCAGTGAACGGCACGTCCAGTGCCACGCTGGACCGCAACGAGGACTACTGGGGTGAGCCCGCGAAGCTCGCCGGCATCGACGTCGACTTCGTGCCCGACGGTACGGCCCGCGCAGCAGCGCTACGTAACGGCACCGCCGATGTGGTGGAGGCGATTCCGGTGTCGCAGGCCGCCAACATCGACCAGTCGCTGGTGCACGAGGTTCCGATGCCGCGCACCAACACCCTGTACCTGAACACGTCGTCCGGAGTGTTCGCGGACCCCGCCATGCGCGCCGCCGCACGGGAGTCGGTGGACAAGGATCGTCTGGTCGAGCAGGTGTACGAGGGTCGTGCCGACGCCGCGAACGGATTGCTCGGCCCCGCGCTGCCGTGGGCGGCGGACCGTCCGGCGCGCACCGAGACCCCGGCGGGCGATGCCACCGGCAAGAAGATCACCCTCGCCACGTTCACCGACCGCGCCGAACTTCCCGAGGTCGCCGTGCTGTTGCAGCAGGAACTCGAGGCGAAGGGCTTCGAGGTCGAGCAGGTGGTGCGCGAATACCAGTTCATCGAAACCGATGCTCTCAGTGGTGCATTCGATGCCTTCATCCTCTCCCGCGCCACCGTCCTCGATTCGGGTGACCCGGTGGCATACATGTACTCCGACTTCGCCTGCGAGGGATCGTTCAACATCTCCCAGTTCTGCGACCCGCAGGTCGACACGGCGCTGGCAGACGCCTCGGCCACCGAGCCCGGAGACGACCGCCGCGCCGCGATCCTGGCCGCCGAGAAGCTCATCCTGGAGAAGGATGCGGCCGTGCCGATGCTGCACGAACGCGTCATCCAGGGTGAATCCGAAGGCCTCACCGGTGTCGCCCGCGATCCGCGGGAACGCACGCTCATCACCAACCAGACCGCCTTCGAGTAAGCAGTGAGAACAACCGCCTCGCGGCTGGTTGCCGTCGCCGGTGTCGTCCTGATCGTCGGCATGCTGCCGTGGCTGTCGAATCGCGATCCGGCACTGAGCATTCTGCGAGCTCGCTCGGCCGAACAGGAAGCAACCCCCGAGGCTCTGGCGGCCATTCGCCGCGACCTCGGTCTCGATGCCGGGCCGCTGCGGATGTTCTGGGACTGGCTCACCGGCATCGCGTCGGGCAATCCCGGAACATCGTGGAACACCGGCAAGCCCGTACTGCCCGGTGCCCTGGATGCATTGACGGTCTCACTCACCCTCATGGGCTTCGCGATGCTGGTTGCGGTCGTCACGGCCGCCCTGGTCGTGCTCCCCAGCGTGCGGGCGGGGTTGCGCGGCACCCCGAAGCGAACCGGGGGTGGCGTCGCCGCAGCGCTCACGTCGATGCCGGAGTTTCTGCTCGCCTCGGTGCTGGTCCTCGTCGGAGCCGTGTGGCTGTCGTTCCCGGCGTACGGCTGGAACGGCCCGGAGTACGCGGTATTGCCTGCGCTCGCGCTCGGGTTGCCTGCCGGCGGGCTGATCGGACGTCTTCTCGCCGACGCGATCGCCGTCACCTTCACCGAGGGCTGGGTCATCACGTGGACGGTCGCAGGATTCTCGCGGCGGCAGATCGCCGGGGCGGTTCTGCGACGCGCCCTCCCCGGGCTCGCATCGCAGATCGGGCTGATCATGGTCGCCATGACCGGTGGCGCAGTGGCCGTCGAAAAGGTTTTCGCCATACCGGGATTGGGCCGCACCACTCTCGGTGATGCGCAATCACAGGATCTTCCCGCCCTGCAGATCGACATCATCCTTCTGCTGGCCGTCAGTGCCGTTCTGGGGATTTCCGCCGAACTCGTGCGACGGCTACTGCTCGGCAGCGCCCTGCACGAGAAGGCGATGCCCATCCCGTCCGGCGTCTTCCACCCGTCACCCCGGCGTTGGGTGGTGCCGATCGCGGCGGCGTCGGTCCTGCTGATCATGGTCGTGGCCGGACTCCCACGCGACGGCCAGGCGACGACGCGGGAGAAGTTCGCAGCCCCGTCATCGGCCCACCCCTTCGGTACGGACGCGTCGGGCCGAGATCTGTTGGCCCGCGTGGCCGACGGCGCACTGCGCTCCATCGGACTCTCGCTGGCGGTGACGTTCGCGGCCCTGGTGGTCGGCGTGCTGCTGGGACTGATTCCGCGGGCCTCGCGTGGTCTGGTCGAGGTCACCAATGCGGCACCGCCCGTCGTCACCGGCATTCTCATCGCGGCGATCTGGGGTCCGAGTGCAGGCGGGGCGGCAGTTGCCGTTCTCATCGTCACGTGGGCTCCGCTCGCCGCGCACACTGCCGCTCTGGTCGAGGAGACTCGTGCTCGGCCGTACATCTCCATTCTGCCGACACTCGGGGCAGGCAATGCGCGAATCCTGTTCGGATCCATCGTGCCCAGCGTCGTTCCGGTAGTTCTGCGGCACGCCATGATTCGGCTTCCCGGTGTCGCTCTTGCTCTCGCGGCCCTCGGATTCCTCGGCCTCGGTCCGCAACCCCCCACCGCGGATTGGGGATTGATACTGTCCGACGGGGTCGCCGCCGTCGAACGGGCACCGTGGGTCACCGCCGCTCCGCTCGCGTCGTTGATCGCACTCGCCGTTCTCGCAGTCTCGCTCGCCGGTGCCACCTCGGGGCGGGTGCGCAAGACCGGTAGCGTCATCGAGAAAGTCGACGCAGGAGGGCGCAGTACGTGAGCACGAGGACCGACGGATCGCCGACGCGGTGGCGCTGGTCGTTTTTGGTCGATCTGCGGCGGGCCACCCCCACCGTTCGCTTGCTCGTCCTCACTCAGATGACCTTCAACATCGGCTTTTTCATGGTGTTGCCGTATCTGTCGGTGCATCTGACGAGCGACCTCGGACTCGGTGCCGCGGTCGTCGGAGTGGTTCTCGGAATCAGAACCTTCTCGCAGCAGGGACTGTTCTTCGTCGGTGGCACCCTCGCCGATCGGTGGGGCATCAAGCCGGTCGTTCTTGTCGGCTGTGTTCTGCGGGTGCTGGGATTTGTCGGTCTTGCCTTCGCCGATTCGCTGCCTGCCGTGTTGATCGCGACGGTGATGGTGGGATTCGCAGCCGCATTGTTCTCCCCTGCAGTCGAATCCGCAGTGGCGATCGAGGCGGGCAAGAGCGAACGCGACGGCGGACCCACGCGCGTGGAGAGCTTCGCGCTGATGTCGGTGTGCAGCCAGATCGGCTCCTTCACCGGCCCGCTCGTCGGATCGGTGTTGCTGCTCGTCGATTTCAGGATCGCGTGCCTCGTGGCCGCGGCGATCTTCGTTCTGGTCGTCGCCGCTCACGTGCGATGGCTGCCGCGTGAGCGCGGCGAACATCGCGACGACCCATGGCTCTCGGGCTGGACCGACGTGGTGCGCAACCGAACCTTCGTGCTGTTCGCGGTGGCGATGAGCGCGCAGTTGGTGGCCTACAACCAGCTGTACCTGCTGCTGCCCCTCGAGGTCGAACGCGCCTGGGGTTCGCAGACGGTGCTGGGGTGGTTCTTCGCGATCTCGGCAGTACTGGTGGTATCTGCGCAACTGCCCATCACCCGACGTGTCGCCGGGGTATCACCGCGGATCACGCTGCCGATCGGATTCGCCGTCATGGCAGTTTCTTTCGCCCTGGTCGCGGCATTCAGTCCCTTCGAGTTGGAAGGTCCGGTCGGTCTCGTCCCGGCCGCTCTGTTCGTGCTGCTGCTGGCGCTGGGGCAGATGATCGCCATGCCACAGGCCCGAGACCTGGTGCCGCGCATGGCCGCCGAACGTCGCCTGGGCTCGTATTACGGCTTCATGGCCTCGCTCGGGGGC
>NZ_NOZF01000142.1:79084-124593 GCF_002258565.1 Rhodococcus sp. 05-2254-6 | reverse complement strand
CGCTTCCGGCGGATCTGGGCCTCGATGTTCTGCGCGCCGCCATAGCCGATGTGCTGGAACGGCATACACCGCTCCGCACGGTGTACCCGTCGACCGCGAATGGTCCCGTCACCGTGGTTCTCGACCCGCAAATCGTGCTGTCGACGTTGGACGATGCACATGCAGGGCACGATGGTCTGGCCCTGCACGGCTTCGATCTGACCCTCGAGGCGCCGCTACGCCTCGGCCTGCTGGATCGAGGCGGCGAGCGGGTGCTGTCCGTTGTTGCGCACCACATCGCGGTCGACGGCCTCTCACTCCGTCCGCTGGCCCGGGACGTCGAGATCGCTCTGCTTGCCCGAATGGCCGAATCGACACCGGAATTCGGTTCTCTCACCGTCGACTACTCGGATTACCGATTGTGGCAGCGCACTGTGCTCGACGCCGTGGCGTCGGATCAGCTCGAGTTCTGGCGTCGCACCCTGGCCGGCGTGCCGGAGTTCCTCGACCTGCCGACCGGAACCCCTGACCCCTCGGCCGATGGGACGGCCGTGGAGTTCTCCGTCGGTCCGGACACCCTCACGCTGCTGCGTTCGCTCGCGCATCGTGTGGGCGCAACGGTATTCGTCGTGGTCCACGCAGCGTTGGCCGCCGTGCTCGCAGAAGCCAGCGGTACCCAGGACATCGCCATCGGGACCCCGGTGGGTGGCCGATTCGATCCGGCGCTCGATCACCTCGTCGGCATGTTCGTCGGTACCGTCGTGCTCAGGACGGAGGTCGATCCGTCGACGACGTTCGAGGACTTCGTGACCGCGGTCCGCGACCGGGATCTCGATGCATTCGCGAACTCGGACGTCCCGTTCGAGCAGGTGGTGGACGCGGTGCAACCCACCCGCGCCGTCGATACCCATCCGCTGTTCCAGGTGCTGCTGGCCTTCGGTGATACGACAACTCCGACAATCGAACTGGGGTCGACGTCGATCACCCCGCGTCGCGTGGACATCACGGACACGCAGTTCGACCTCGAGGTCCTGGTCGACGAGTCCGAGGCTGGATTGATCGGCCATCTCGGGTACTTGCCCGCACGGTTCTCGCGATCGGTGATTCTCGGACTCGCCGAGCGCCTGACCGAGGTGTTGACGATGGTCTCCACGCGGCCGAACATTCGGCTGGGCAGCGCGGAGTTCGGGCACGTCCCATCGGCTGTTACCTCGCACCACGACAGCGCCCCCGGACTCACACTGGCGACAGTGTTTCAGCAGGCAGTGCAGAGTTGGCCCGACAATGTCGCGGTGATCGAGGGCTCGCGATCGCTGACCTACCGCGAGGTGGACCGACAGTCGAATGCGCTGGCCAACAGGCTGATACGCGCAGGTGCTCGGCCAGGTGTACTGGTGGCAATTGCCTATCCTCGCTCCGCCGACTACCTCGTCGCGATCTGGGCCGTGGCCAAGACCGGTGCCGGCTTCCTGTCCATCGACCCGTCTCAACCCGTGGCCCGAGTGCAGGAGATCCTCGAGCGCGCTGCCCCGATCACGGGAATCTCGGCTGCAGATTTCCATTCGGTCGGTGCCGATTGGATGAGCGTCACCGGCGACGAGCTCGATCGTGTCGATGGTCGCGAGGCACCACTCGACAGCGTGGCGTACGTCGTCTACACCTCCGGTTCGACCGGGGTTCCCAAGGGCGTGCGGGTGACGCACCGCGGCATCGCGAATCTGGTGCAGAGCCAACGAGATCTCTTCGGAGTGGAGCCGGGATCGCGGGTGCTTCAGTTCGCGTCGCCCAGTTTCGACGCGTCGATCTTCGAGACACTGATGGCCGTCGGTGCGGGAGCCAGCACGGTGATCGTTCCGCCCGAGGTGCACGGAGGGCGTGAACTCGAAGCGCTCATCGAGCAACACCAGGTGACCCACGCGTGCCTCACGCCGACCGTCCTACAGGTGACCGACGCGGAGGCCGTGCCGTCGCTTCGAGTGATCGTCATGGCAGGCGAGGCAGCCAATTCAGCACTGCTGCAACGATGGTCGCGTCGGCGCTCGGTATTCAACGCCTACGGCCCCACCGAGGGAACCGTTATGAGTACCTGCACCACGGACCAGCGTCAGTGGAGCCCGGCGGTGCCGGTGACCATCGGCGGACCGGTTCGCGGCTTCGACGCCATAGTCCTCGATGCTCGTCTACGCCCGGTGGGCAACAACGTCGTCGGGGAGCTCTACCTGGGCGGGGCCGGCCTCGCCGAAGGGTATCTGGGGCAGAGCGGAACGACGGCGAGTAGCTTCGTTGCCGATCCGTGCGGTGACGGGCGGCTCTACCGGACCGGCGATCTGGTGCGCTGGGTCATTCGGGGTAGCGATCGTGAACTCGAATACCTGGGCCGGGTCGATTCGCAGGTCAAGGTTCGCGGTCATCGCGTCGAGCTGTCCGAGGTGGAAGCAGCACTGCTGCGTCACCGAGATGTGCGTCAGGCCAGCGTGATCGGTCGTGGGCAGTTGCTCGCTGCCTACGTGGTGGGAGGCGTCGAACCGCGGGAGGCTCGCGAGTTCCTGGCCAGGACACTCCCGGCGTACATGGTGCCCAGTACCGTCACCGTCGTCGATGCACTGCCGATGACGTTGTCCGGCAAGGTAGATGCGAGCACGTTGCCCGAGCCCTCGATCATGTCGACCGAACGACGTGCCCCGGTCTCCGCGAACGAAGTACTGGTACATGCCGTGTTCTCCGACGTCCTGCAGGTGGCCGCCGAGGACATCGGGGTGGACGACGACTTCTTCGATCTCGGTGGACACTCCCTCTCGGCGGTGCAGGTGATGGATGCGCTGGGGGACCGGCTCGACCGCCGGCTTCCGATCAGTTTGTTGCTCGTGCATCCGACTATTTCGGCCCTGGCAGCACAACTCGACGCGGGCGATCACGGTGCTGACGGTGCCTTCGAGGTGGTGCTTCCGCTGCGAACCGAGGGGGTGGGCGCACCGTTGTTCTGTGTGCACCCGGCCATCGGAATCGCGTGGAGCTACCTTTCGCTGCTCGGGGAGACCGAACGTCCGCTCTACGGGCTTCAGGTGCCCGGTATCGCCGACGACGACGCTGCGCCGACCTCGATCGAGGAGTTCGCGGAGAGATACGTGCGCGAGATCCGAGGCGTTCAGCCGCACGGTCCGTACCACCTGCTCGGATGGTCGCTCGGTGGTGTGATCGCGCATGCTGTTGCGACGCAACTGCAGTCGGAAGGTGAGGACGTCGCGCTGCTGGCGCTCGTCGACGCGCAGCTCTCGGCACCGGAGGGAGCCGCAGAGTTCGGCATCGACGATCTTGCTCGTCAGCTCGGGGTCGAGGGTGACTCGTTCGAGACCATCGTGGATCGATTGCGCGAGAACATAAGTGAACTGGCGTTTCTCACCGTGGATCATCTGCGGCGAATGTATCGTCCCGTCGCGGAGGCTCCCACCTGGGTGGCGTCGTACGCGCCTGCTGTGTTTGCGGGGCCGGTGCACTACTTCGCCGCTCGCGGATCGCACGGTGCGGAGCAGTGGACGCAGTTCGTGGACGGGCGGATGTCGGTTCACCGGGTCGATGTGGAACACGAAGACATGCTGGGCGAGATCGGTGCCCGTGCACTAGGCCGAGTGATCGGCACCGCAGCTGTGGGGAAAGGTGTGGCGTGATGAGCGAACAATTGGAGCCGTACGTCGATGACGTGCGAGCGCACTACGACCTGTCGGACGAGTTCTTCGCACTGTTCCTCGACCCGAGCATGACGTACAGCTGCGCCTACTTCGAGCGTGAGGACGTGACGCTGGAGGAGGCGCAGACGGCCAAGATCGACCTCGCCCTCGGCAAGCTCGACTTGAAGCCGGGGATGACGTTGCTTGACATCGGCTGCGGTTGGGGCGCTCTCGCCAAGCGGGCGGTCGAGAAGTACGACGTCAACGTCATCGGTCTGACGTTGAGCCGAAATCAGTACGAGCACGGGCGCAGCGTCGTGGCCGACCTGTCGACCGACCGCACCGTCGACATCCGGTTGCAGGGGTGGGAGGAGTTCGACGAGCCCGTCGACCGGATCGTCAGCATCGGCGCGTTCGAGCATTTCAGGCGCAACCGATACTCGGCATTCTTCGCGAAGTGCCGCTCGGTACTGCCCGTCGACGGGCGAATGTTGTTGCACACCATCGTGATCACGCCACCCGATCCGGCTTCCGGTGGTGGCGGGCTCACGCGCGAAGATGCGCACTTCTCCCGCTTCATCCTGCGCGACATCTTTCCCGGCGGACAGTTGACGCTCGTCAAGGTGATCAAGTCCAAGGCGGCCGAGGCAGGCTTCGAGTTGCTGCGGGAGCATCCTCTGAGGTTGCACTACGCGAGGACACTCGATACCTGGGCCGAGAAACTGATCGCATCTCGCGACGAGGCCATTGCCGTGTCCTCGGAGGCGACGTACGACAAATATGTCCAGTACCTCACCGGCTCGTCGGCGAGGTTCAAGAGTTCACGCATCGACGTCGTGCAATTCACGCTGGCCGCTGCAGACATACCCGAGAAGTGACAAGGATGCCCACCATGATGAAAGCCCGACTCGGTTGTGTCAGTGGACTGTTCGCTGCCGCGGTCCTGGCCGTCAGCGCGATGGCTCCCGGAACCGCTGCTGCTGCACCTCTTCCGGTCGTCGGACCCGGTAGTGGTTTCGTCACCACCGGAGGCATCGACGACCTCACCGCCTGCTCCATCGCGGCCGTCGGATACGACGACGCCGGCCGACTCGTCGCCCTGACCGCAGGCCACTGCATTCTGCGTACGGGTCTGCCCGTCACCCTCGTCGGATCGCCTACGGCCCCGGTCGGCACTACGGCCGTCGGGCATTGGGGACCCGATTACGGCGTCATCGTCCTCGATCCCACCAAGGTCACGCCGGTGTCCAGTCTGGGCGGAGTCACCGTGACGGACATCGGCACCGGATCGGTGGGTCAGCCGGTCTGCAAGAGCGGCGTCGGCAGCGGACTGACGTGCGGCACCATCGTCGAGAACCGGGGCGGGGACCTGATGTCCGATGCCGTCACCGTCTGGGCCGACTCCGGAGCCCCGCTGGTGGCCGGTACCACGCTCGTCGGAATCGCCAGCCATGCCTTGGGCGTTCCGCTGCTCAGTCCCACCGCCTACGCATCCGCCTCGGAATCGATGCGTTTGCTGAGTGCATCGGGGTCCCCGGGTGCGGGCTTCCGACCGGTGGGAAGCTGATGCAGCCTGACCGCGCACAGTGAACAAGCACAGCTTCGGACACATCATCAGGGCGGGATGGCGAATCGTCGCGGTGTGCGTCGTCGTATCCGTATCCGCGGCCTTCGGTATCAGCTTGCTGGTGACCCCGGTGTACGAATCGCGGGCTCAGATGTTCGTCTCCACACCGAATCAGACATTCAGACAAGATGAGTACAGGACGGACCTGTTTTCGCAGCAGCGAATCGCGGCGTATGCGGAACTGGTGAAGGGCAATCTGCTCGCATCGACAGTTGTTGCCGACCTCGGACTCGATCTCAGTCCGGTGGAGCTGGCCCAGAAGGTGACAGTGTCGTATTCCGCAGACAACGTCGTGTTCGACATCGTCGCCACCGACAGTTCTCCGGAGCTTGCACACGACATCGCCAACACCATGGCTATCGACTTGAGTGCGGTGGTCGCAGAGCTGGAGACTCCGGAAGACGGTGGGACTCCCGCGGCGGCGGTCGGGATACGCAACCAGCCCGAAATCCCGTCTGCACCGATCCGGCCGAACACCCCGACGTACCTGGCGTGGGGTGCTGCAGTGGGGGTGCTAATCGGAACTGCGTTGGTGCTCGTCCGTCACCGCTCGCGCGGGACTGCGCAGTAGGTCCGAACTACACCCGATCCATTCCCGCCTTGTGGGCCGGATCGATGAGGAACAGGCTGCTGCCGTCCAATCCGTCTCTGCGGTGGATGTTTCCGCGTAATCCGGCTTCGACCAGGCGCACGGCGATTTCGTAGATCTCTTCGAGGCGATCGTCGGTGAGATCGGGCCTGATCGCGAGATGGATTTCGTCGCCGATGTGGCGCAGTACAGCCTGGAAGTTCGGGCTCACCGCGCTGTAGAGCTCCTCGCACTGGATCACCAACGCGTCGGACATGACGAAGTCGTCCTCGGCCCCGAGCAGCGGCATCACTCCGAAGTCCTCGAGCAGATCGATCAGCTGCACGGCACTACGGCCGGCTGCCGTCGAGCGGTCTGCCTGTACACCGGATTCCACTTCCTTCGTCGTGAAGATCAGTGTCGCCTCGGCGCTGGGATCGAGCAGACCCAGATCGGCGCGCATCGCCTTGAGCAGCAACGAGTGCATTCTGGTGATGTACGCATGCTCGCTCTGCAGACGTTCGTGTGCCGGAGCGGGGATTCCGGTTTCGGGAGCCAGCGGGGCGAACACCCGACGATCGATGCCCGTGGACAACTCGAGCGCCAATGGATGAACGCGCCTGCGTGCGACCACCAAAGCGGCGGTGAGCGCCAGATTCAGTTGGTCGTAGGCCTTGTCCAATGCACGCGTCGCAGCCTTCAGATCACCGACTGGAGTCGAGACCACCGCCGCCGAAATCTCCTCGGCCACAACCCGATCGACGTTGGACAGCGCAAAAAGTAGTTCCTGGTATCGCGCGGTCACCTGGTCGCGGTTCCACGAGTCGTTGTCGCTGGACTGACGCACCTGACGATCGACGGCTGTGTGCAACGCCGCCAACTCCCGCGACATCACCTCCTCCTTCGCGCCGACGCGTCGCACACTCAGCGCAGCCAACGCGGCACCCAGCGCAGCGATGACGACGAGAATCAAGGTCCACACCGCAATTGCGGTCACACCGGACTCGGTAGCAGCTACGACGCTGGTAGTCATGGGCACATCATGCACGAATGTGTTACATATCGTTCTTCTTTCGCCGCTCTAACTGCCAGGTAATTGTGGGTGCGGCTATCGCCTTTCGGATTCAGCCGAGCGCGGTGTGGGCTGCACCGATCTCTGTCGCCGTCGCCGAAGTAGCGGCTTCCGGCTGTGGTTGTGCCGCGATGCGACGCGGATCGTCCTGGGGGAGTGAGTCGATGAGAATGCGTCGGGGATGCGAGGAGGGGCCGGTGATGAGGTATTTCTGACCGGGTCGTACGCGGGCTGCTTCGGCGAGGACCTGTTCCGATGGGGGTTCGGTGTCACGCAGTTCGTTGGTGTCACGCAGTGCGTCGCTGACGATGCGGCGGGGGTCGTATTGCCGCAGGTTCATCGATTCCCATTCCGAGCGTCGGAGCGGAACGCCCATGTCTGCTTCGGCCGCGGTGCGGGTGGTGTCGACGAAGTGACGCATGCTGCGCACGGCGCGGGTGAGTTGGTGCGCGTATCCGGGGAGGCGTTGGGGGCCGAGGACGAACCCGGCGATGATCGCGACCAGGAACAGTTTCTCGAAGGTCAAGCCGAACATGAGGAGAGCTCCGGTTTCGGTGGTGTGAGGGCGCGTCTGTCGTGTACCTCGGTGATCACGATTGCTGCGCCGAACAGCGTGGCCATGGGAACCGCGACCAAGAACATCGACAGGACGTCGGCGGCGGGCGTGACGAGTGCACTGAACAGTGCGATGGCGACGACGCTGATTCGCCAGCTGCTGCGTAGCCTGCGCGCGGACAGGATGCCGAGGCAGTTGAGCATCACCAGCAGGGCCGGAAGGACGAAGGCGATGCCGGTGGCCAACACGATCTTCATGACGAAGTCGACGTAGTACGAGGCGTTGAGAATGGTGCTGTCCTGGTCGGAGGAGAACCCGGCGAGGACGCTGACCATGCGCGGGAAGATGGCGAACCCGAACACGCAGCCGGCGACGAACAGTGGAGCTGCGGCCGCGGAGAATCCGTAGACATATTTCTTTTCCCGACGCGTCATGCCGGGGGTGAGGTAGGCGAACAGCTCACGCAGCCACACCGGAGACGACACGATGACGCCGGTGAACAGGGCGATCTTCAGTTCGAGATCGAAAGCGCCGGTGACGGTTTCGAAGTTGAGGCTGGCCTGGCGGGTGAGGGCGAGTTCTTCGACGGGTGCGCGCAGGATGTCGAGGATCTGATCGGAGAGCGCGAATCCGATCGCGATGCCGACGAGCAGCGACACCGCCGCGCGAATCGCGCGGCGACGTGCCTCGCGTGCATGCGCCGCAAGCGGCATCACTCCCCGCGCGGCGGTGGCTGTGGTCACGAGGTGTGTCGGTACGGAACCGGCGTGGACGCAGCGTCGGCGAACACCGGAGCGGTCGTGTCGTCACGCGCTGTGGGCTTCTTCTCCTCGCGCACTTCGTCTTTCAGGATGCGCATCGACTGGCCGACGCCCTTCGCGAGGGACGGGAGCTTGGTGGAGCCGAAGACGAGCAGCAGGATGGCGAGAACGATGAGGGCATGCCAGCCGGTGAGGTTGTGCAACATGGTGATTCCTTCGTGGGTGTGAGGTGGGGGTGATCAGTTGGTGGGTGCGGAGCCGGCATTCGGCGGACCACCGGCCGGGGGAGTGCCGCCGCCCATCGGGGACTGTCCGCCTCCGCCTCCGGAGGGGGCTGCGCCGGCGGTGGGTTCGGTGGTGGTGTCGATGGCGACGGCCAGCGATCCGACGTAGCCGGCGGTGGGGTCGCCCGAAAACGACCCCATCTGCAACTCGTAGCCGTCGCCGAACACGTTGTCGTTGTCGATGCTGCCGAGCTGGGCGAGGTTCTGCGCCGATGACGGGTAGGTGTCGAGCTGGTAGATCGCGTCGAGCATGTCCTGAGGGAATGCGATCTGCGAAGTGGCGATGGCGTTGTCTGCGGTGGTCGCCGAGGCGGCGTCGGGATACACCTCGAAGTGAATGTGGGTCCAGCGGCCGCTGTAGCAACCGGGGACGATCGTGTCGAAGGTGACGGTGCCGTTGGCGTCGGCGGCCTGGATGCCGCGCAGGTACGTCTCGTCCTCGACCCCCTCGGAATACATCGAATACAGCCCTGCCGCATCGCATTGCCACAGGTACACGGCGGCGTTCTCGAAGGGGCGATTGTCGTTCGCCATGTCGGTGAGGGTGAGGTTCAGCGACAGGGGCACTCCGCTGACCGTGGTGCCGCCGTCGAGGCTGGAGGTGATGTCGCGGCGAACGATTCCCGATTCTTCGAGCACATTGACGCCGTTCGAGCCGTCGGCAGGGTAAGGGCCGTTGGTCTCGTCGGGAATCTCGCTGGTTGCCGCGGTAGCTGTGCTGGACGCGGTTGCCGTTGTGACGGTGGCACTTCCAGAGTTCGACGTGCTCGAGCAAGCAGCCAACGCCACCGCGCCGGCTCCCGCGCCGACGATGCTCAGCACGCGGCGACGGGTGACCAAGGTGGTCATGTCGAACCTAGCGCCTTGGTCGACGACCTCCTCGGCGGGGCGATCGAGCAGCCGGCCCTCGTAGGCGGGTCCGGCAGAAGTGTTGGTGGGCTCCGGAATTCGGGCCATTGTGGGATCTCCTCTGAGATGGCATCGGTTGTTTTCGGTAGTGCCAATACTCTGGGACGTTCCGGTGAGGACGCTGAACCTCCGCTGCGAGGTTCCTGTGAGCGGTGTGGCCCGGATTTCCGACGGGAGATAGCCAAGGCTAGCCTTATTGGCAATGCCCTTTCGAGCTACAGGATTGTCATGACTCATCGCCTCACGTTCCGCTTCGCCGCAGTGTTCGCCGCAGTGGCAACCGCATCCATCGCACTTGCCGGTTGCGACTCCACCGATTCGGCCGACAGTCCGTCAGCCGCATCGTCCACCGGCGCGTTCCCGCTGACCGTGCATCACATGTACGGCGACACCACGCTGGACGCCGTACCCGAACGGGTCGCGACATGGGGATTCGGCACCACCGACGCTGTGCTCGCACTAGGCGTCGTCCCGGTGGCGATGCCGTCGGCCGAATACGGCGGAGGTGACGACCTGATCTATCCGTGGGTGTCCGACGCGATCGAGGCCTCGGGCGGTCCGGCACCGGTTCTGCTCGACAACGTCACGGACGCACTGTCCGTCGAGAAACTGCTCGCTACCGACCCCGACGTGGTGTTGGCCCCGCACTCCGGCCTCACCCGAGCCGAATACGACGCGGTGACCGCGGCCGGAGTTCCCGTCATCGCCCCGCCCGAGGAACTGTGGTCGACGCCGTGGCGCGACGTCATCACCACCACCGGCGACGTTCTCGGGGTTCCCGAGCGCGCCAGCGATCTCGTTGGCGATCTGGACCGCCAGGTGCAGGACGCAGGCGTGCAGCATCCCGAATTCGACGGCCGCACAATCGCATACGTGTCCGAGGCTGCGGACGTGTACTACCTGCTGTTGCCGTCGGACCCGCGAGTGGAGCTGCTCGAGAACCTCGGCTTCGCCTCACCGGCCTCGGTGACCGATCTCGCGACCGACGATGCCACCTACTCGACGACCGTCTCGGCGGAGAACATCTCGAAGATCGACGCCGACGTGGTGTTCACTCAGGTCGACACCGAGGATGCCCTGCAGCAGTTCCTCGATTCGCCTGTGTCGCGGCAGATTCCGGCCGTAGCCGCGGGTGTAGTCGCCGGATTCGTCGGGCAGGAAGCCGGAGCGGCAGTGGGCCCGACGGCACTGTCGATTCCGTATTTCCTGCCGACCCTGGTCGACGGACTCGCATCCGCTGTGAACACCGCTGGCTGAGTCCTGCCGAGGAGTGGGGCGGCGACATTCGGGAACGTCCGGAAGAGTCCAACCACGAGTAGTCTGGCCGCGATGTCCGTCCGTCGACTCCGGGAGTTCTGATGACCTCACGCTTGCCCGACGTGTTCAGGCCGTCGGTCGTGCAGTACGGCGAGACCGTCAGAGTGGACGACCGCACGACCATTCTGCCGGTATCGCGTCGATCGACTCGGGGAGCAGAGACGGCCGTGGGGTTGTTCACCATCACCGACGGTACGGCCACGTGGACTCCGGCTGTCGATATGGGCCGCATCCATCTGATCGGTGCGCTCACCGGCCTCATTGCAGCGACATTGGGATGTGCGGCGGTCGTGAGACGGCCACCGTGGCCGAACGTCACCATCGATCGTTGACGTAGCTCATGCCTGACGAAGGACGTCGCGTGTGAGCTCGAGCTGGCCGAGGTGCTGGGCCAGCTCGCGCACCAGGTGGGTCAACACCCACTCCGGGGTGGCGGTTGCCAGCTCAGGGCGCGTGGTGCCCATGACGGTCCGATCGCGAATCCCTTCGCGTAGTGCGACATCCACCCACTCGGGTAGATGCGCCCGAACATCATCGAGCCGGGTGATCACATCGTCGACCCGGCCTGTGGCAGTGAACTCGGCGGCGCGGTCCCGCGGGATCTTCAGGCCGGCGATCACCGAGCCCGCCCAGTACTCGATCACGGCGACGCAGTGAAACACGATGGCATACGGACTGTTGGCACCCGGCAGATCCGGTTTCGTGTTGGCCAGCTCGTCTCCCAGTTCTCGCAGGATCTCCGTCATCGACGACAGGCTTCCGCCGGTGATCGCCAGAACGGCGTCAGCGACACGGCTTTCGGCGTCGTCCTGCTGCGACGTCACCACTGGTACGACTCTTTGCCTTGCACCACCGGACCGTACACCCGGGTCGAGCTGCTCGCGGCGTCGGGCAGTGCGGTGAGCTGGCGTCCCACGTGGGCCATCTCGCGGAGGAACGCTAGCTTTGGTGTTGTGGTCACCGACATCGAAACTACCCGGCTGATCCTGCGTCCGCTGCGTGACGAGGATCGACTGGCGATGATCGAATTGCACACCGATCCCCGCACGACCCGGTTCCAGTCGGACTCGCCCGACGCCGCACAGGTCGACCTCTTGTTCGACTCGTGGCTCGCGCACTGGACAGAACATGGGTACGGGTACTGCGCGGTGAGCATCCGCTCCAGCCCGGACGTGATTGGGCTGGCAGGGATTCGGGTTCGTGATTTTCACGGCGAACGTGTGCTGAACCTTGCGTACCGCTTCAGTCCCGAGGTGTGGGGCCGCGGCTACGCAGGCGAGGCAGCAAAAGCAATTGTGGACTGGCGTGCACGCACGCTCCCGTGGGTTCCGTTGGTGGCGAGCGTGAATGTGGCGAACGAACGCTCGGGCCGAGTAGCCGAACGCATCGGCTTCACTCAGTACACAGAGGAGTTCTACGACGGTGCGCACTCGCGCCACTACCGACTCGAAGCGACCCAGTGAGATGCTGCTGACGCGGGGTCAGATCTGTCGGGTGACACGAACCACCGCGTCGCGCAACGTTTTCGAGTGCACACCGGTACCGACGACGATCCTGGAACGTTCGGCCGCCGTGTCGATGCGCCAGGAGGCGTCGAACAGAGCAGTGATGTCTTTCGTGGTGACGGTGGCCTCGTGCGGCGGCTGCTCGTCGTCTCCGTGTGAATGGTGATGCCCGCCGTCGTGCAGGTGCCCGACGATGAGCAACGAACCGCCCGGTGCCACCCACTGCGCGATGTGTCGATAGAAGTCCAATTGCGGAATCGACGGATGCGCGTAGTGGGTCATCACCAAGTCCCATCGCTCGTCAGGACTCCAGGTGGTCAGATCGGCTTCGATCCAGGTGACGTCGACCCCGGCTGTCTGCGCCTGCTGTGCGGCGGTGTGGAGGGCGGCTGCGGAGATGTCGGCACCGGTGACCTCCCAGCCCTGCTCGGCGAGCCAGATCGCTTCGGCACCGGCACCACATCCTGCGTCGAGCGCGGTGCCGGGTGTCGACCCTGCTGTTTCCTCCACGAGGTACGGATTCGCTGCGACGGTATGGGACGTTCTGTCATCCCAATGGTGCTCCCAGTAGTCCTTGTCGAATGCGTGCGTCATCGATCGTCCTCTCCCGGTGGTGTGCCGGTATCAGAATGACAGCCCGTGCGCAGATGCGGCAAGCAATGTTGCCGTATCAGCAAATCGGCGACGGTGCTGCGCTGTGTCAGTGAGGTGCGTCGGTGATCATTCGATTGCGGCCGGCGCGCTTGGCCTGAAACATCAGTGCGTCAGCTCTGTCGAGTGTGTCGCGAAGACCTTCGTTCGGTCGCTGGAGCGTGTATCCGGCCGAGAACGTCACACCCGACGGCGTGGTGGCGGCTGCAAGAGCCTCGAGTGATCGAAGAGCGCCCCGACGATCGCAGTTGCGCAGAGTGATCACGAATTCCTCTCCGCCCCAACGTGCTATGAGTCCATCGACGCCGATGCACTCACGGGCTGTCGACGCGAAGTCGCGTAGCAACGCGTCGCCGGCTGCGTGGCCGAAGTGGTCGTTGAACTGTTTGAAATGGTCCAGATCGAGAACCGCGACGACGGTGTCGACCGAATGGTCGTCGACGACGGACACCGCGTAGTCCGACCAGCCGCGACGGTTGAGAGCCCCGGTCAGTTGATCGGTTCGGGACGCAAGCAGGATGCCGTCCTCGACCTCTTTTCGTTCGGTGATATCGAGAGCGGCAGCGAGCGTCCACTCGGCATCGGACGGACCGGTGAAAGGAACCAGAGTCAGGAGAACCCAGCGAATCTCGTCGTTGGGTCGGACGAACCGCACCTCGACCTTCACGGATTCTTCCGCGGCCGTACCGGCGGCCATCAGATCCTCGACGCTGCCGTGGAGCGGGAGGTCGTCCGGGTGAGTGTGCACCGTTGCGGATCGACCTATCAATTCCGAGGTGGGCAAGCCGACGAGTTCGCAGTAGGCGGCATTGACGTCGACGAAAAGCCCATCGGCGTCGGAGAGAGCTTGCGCCACGGGGCTGGAGGCGAACATGCGCCTGTACCAGTGTTCCTCCACGACGCGACGACCCGCTTTCTCCCCTTCCTGCATCGGAAGTCTAGTCGAGGGCGGGTCGAGCTCAGCGGCACGTGCGTCCGCCGACTCTTGCGGGAATTGTCGCCGGTAGGCAGCAAACTGGCACGAATGTACGACTTTCGGGAACCGTGTGCGCTCCCGCGCCGTCCAAGGGTTTGGGGTGGCCGGCCGACGATGGGGTCTTGATGACGACGAAGTGGCGAGAAGTGACGAGCATCGAGTGCCAACAGGATTTCGACGACCTGCTCGACGTCTGTATCGACATCGCCGCCGAACGGATCAGCGAGAATTGGGGCCTCCACCCGGTGGCTGTCGTCAACGATTTGTCCGGCGGGCAGAGGGTGCTCGCGCCGCTGCAGCCGGAGGTCGGCGGGGCATCGAACGCCGCGATGCACGAGCAACTCGTCCACGATCTGCGAGCCGTCGCCGGGGATCTGCGGTCGTACGCCATCGTCTCCGACGTGACCGGCGAGGAGGCGTCGGGCACATATCTCGAGGTTCTGCTCGAGCACCGCGAGTACGCGATGCGAATACTCGTCCCGTACCTGATGCCCGACGCCACGACCTTCGATCTGGGTCCGACGAAAGCTTCGGCGGGGCGACGGTTTCTGTGGGGCTGACTTTCCCCGCAAACGCGCGCGCCTTTGCCAGGTGCGAGCGAATTATGCCCGGATCGGGGGCGAATCCGGACGCGTCTGACAAACGCGCGCGCCTTTGCGAAACCCGGGGGTGCGCGCGCCGATCACCCTCGTCCAGGAGATTGGCACTCTCAACAGTCGAGTGCCAAAATAGAGGCACATACTCACTCGAAAGGAGTCCGCAGTGACCGTCACCTCTCCCCACTTCGATTCACGTGAATTGGACGACGACATGCCACCGAAGTGGTGGAATCGGCGCATTCGTACCCGCGCTCAGGTGACCGAATATGCCGTCATGTTCGGGGCACTGTCGATCGTCTCGTTCTGGGCTGCGGGCCTCGGTATCGCGGCGGGACTCATTGCCGTCGCCTCGGCATTGTGGGCCGATCGCAGCCCCGACCTCTCCGGGCCGCCCGCCGATCGCAGCGACAGGGCGCTTGCCCTCGGGACCGGCATCGTCGGAATTGTCGTCGGCATCGGATTCGTCGTGATGGTGTTGCCGTACTGGTGATGGAGCGACTTCGTCGCATGTGACTGGAACTTCGTAGCCTGCTACGAGCTTCTGCTCACGACCCCGGGCACCCGCCTTCGAGGCCGGTCGACCGTAACGCGGTCGGCCGGTTTCGTCGTTTCGAATCGATTTCTTCGAGTATCTGCGACGGAGCGTTGCACCAACCAGATTTATATGTGACGCTGTGTAGCGTAAAGATTTGAGGACGCGGGCGGAAGGATCACCATGACTGCAGTCGACGACGCACGAACGCTCTACCGAGACAGGCTGCACGCACTGTCGACGGCATCGGTGCATCAGCACTTCGACGCCTTCCTCGACATCCCCTGGGATGAGCCCGAATATGCGATCGTTCCCAACGATCCACGCTGGGTGCTCCCGGACGCGGACCCGCTCGGCCACACCGACTGGTACAAGTCGCTTCCCCTGGACCGGCAGATTCACATCGGGATGTACCGCCAGGCCAGCATGGTCAAGGTCGGCCTGCAGTTCGAGCAGATCCTCATCAGCGGACTCATGCAGTACGCCCTCACACTCCCGAACGATTCACCCGAATTTCGGTACTCGACGCACGAAGCCACCGAAGAGTGCCACCACACCCAAATGTTCCAGGAACTGGTGAACCGCATCGGCATCGACGTGCCGGGTGGGCCCGCGTGGTTCCGCAAAGTCGTACCGATGCTCACGGTGTTCGCCGCTCGATCGGCACCGTTCGGGTTCTTCGTCGGCGTCCTCGCGGGAGAAGAGCCGATCGACCACATGCAGAAGGGCGTCCTGCGCGCCGGTAGCGTCGGACACCCCTTGGTTCAGCGCGTGATGCAGATTCACATCGCCGAGGAAGCCCGTCACATCGGCTTCGCGCATCAGTACCTCGAGCACAAGGCCCCGCGGCTCGGACGCTTCGAGAAGGCATCGATCTCGATACTCATGCCGGTCATCATGCGACTGCTGTGCGACGTGATCATGAAACCGAGCAAGCAGATGCGACGCGACCTCGACATCCCCGACGAGGTTGTCGACGCCGTCTGGTGGGACAGCGACTCCTCACGAAAGGCATTGCGCGACACCTTCGGTGACGTCCGCATGCTCGCGGGCGAGCTCGGACTGATGAACCGCGTGTCCCGACGCGTCTGGCGCGCCCTCGGTATCGACGGACGTCCCTCGCGCTACCGCAGTGAGCCGTCGTTCGGCTGAGTTTCGTCGACGACGCTTTCGAGTGGCACCTGCGGGATCGCGATGCCGCGGGATGCTCCGAGTCCCTTGACCTGCAGCCAGATGGTGTCGGCCAAGAATGTCGCGAAATGATCGAGCCCGGTACGTGTTTCGGTCTGCCCGCTCCAACTGCGCACCGCACCCATGCAGCCGGACACCAGGCCCGCCACCCACGGCCGCACCAGCGACCAGTCGTCGGCGGTCAGGTCTGCATGCACGAGGGACAGGAACGCCGCGACGCTCACTTCCAATTGCTCGGCCAGCATGGCGTTGGTTTCTTCGAGGGGAGTGGGCGACTCGGCACTGACGTCCTGCTCGACGAAACGCGTCCACGCGGGATTCTCGGCCACCCACCGCACGTAGGTACTCACCACTCGATGGACCACATCGCGAGGAGTGCCGGTCAACGCGAACGACGTGACCAACGTGGCCGTCAACTCCGCGCAGATCGCCCGCTGAATGGCCGTATCCAAGTCGGTGCGATCACGAAAATGCCGGTACAAGCCGGTGCGATGTACCCCGGCCTCGGCGGAAATCTGTGCGGTGGTGAGCCGCTCACCAGGAGCGATATCGCGCGCCAGCACCGTCATGGCGGCGTCGATGATATGGCGTCGACGATCGGTGTTGTGCTGTTCCCAACGCCGCTTACGGCCATCGGACTTCGGGCGCGGGCCACCGTCACTCATGCTGCATGCTCTCACGTCCACCCTGGGTGAGGCTGTCAGTTGCTGCGTTTACGAAGCGCGAACAGAACGCCGGCGGCACCGACCACGGCCACCGCTGCGCCGATCGGCCAGAGTGGGAATCCGTCGTCGGTGTCCTCTGTCTGGGTCGCGGGCGGTAGGGCCTCGTTGGTGAAGTCGAGGTCCGTTGCCGGGGGAGCGGCGGCTTGGGTGAGCTGGAACGGAATGCTGCCGGTGATCGGATGCCCGTCGGCGGAGACGACCCGATAGCCGATGGTGTAGTCCCCTCCCGCGCCGAGTCCGTCCAGATCCACTGTCACCGTGCTGCCGTCGATGGTCGGATCCGAAGTCGCCCAATCCATTCCGTCGGATCCGACGACGGTCACGGTGGCGAAGTTCGACTGCACGGACTGATTGAACGTCAGCGTCACCTCGTCCGGCGCGGCGTCGAGCACGGAGTTCTCGGCAGGGTTGCTGGACTGCAGAGTTGCATGGGCAGCTGCCGGAGCGATCGACAGTGTTGTCGCGGTGAGAATGGCGGCTGCGATCACGGCCAGGCGTTTCATGGACTGCTTTCTTGTTGTGGCTACTCGTGTGGAGGTTCGCCGGTGACCTTGTGGTCTGCGAAGTTGAGGCCCTCACGCACGAGACGGGCGAGGTGACCGTCGGCCAGGCGGTAGATGACGTTTCGGCCGTCGCGTCGGGTCTCGACGAGTCCGGTGAATCGGAGCTTGGCCAAATGCTGACTGACGGCGGTGCGGGAGGTTCCGGTGGCCGTGGTCAGTGCGCTGACGTCGGCGGGGCCTCGGTCGAGTAGCCAGAGGATGTGCAGTCGGGTGGGGTCGGAGAGCATCCGGAAGGTGTCGCTGGCCGTGGCCAGGCGCGCGGAGTCCGGTTCGACGGCATGGTCGAGACTGATGCGCGGTTCCTTCTTCGGTGGCATCGAACGTCGTCTCCCTACGCGGAGGCGACCACCGACATTCGGGTGCGACTCCACAGGCGTGCTGCGGTCAGTGCCGCAAGTGTAGCCAAGCCCGTGAGCACCATCGCTGCAGTGAACAGTCCGAACTGGGCACCGACCCATCCCGCAACCGGATAGGTGAGCAGAAACGCGGCATGCGAGAGCGAGAATTGCGCGGTGAAGATCGACGTTCGGGTGCTCTCGTCGGATTCACGACGCAGAATCCTCGCCGACGGCGTGTTGATCATCGACGTTCCGACGCCCAGCAGCGTCCACGTCGTGGCCAGCGCGATCCAGGCTGCCGACCCACCGTTCAGGGTTGCAACTGCTGTTGCTGCTGCGATTCCCACGACGGCCGTTGCGGCCCCGGTGAGCATGAGGGTGTGATCGTTCGTGGATCTGAGGGCCCGCGGAACGAACAGTGCAGCGAGCATCGAACCGCCGCCGTAAAAGCCGAGTGCGATGGCCAGCTGGCTGCTCGATCCGCCGAACAGATCGCGAACGTAGACCACGGAATTGACCACCACCAGAGCCGTTGCTGCGGCGACCACCGTGTTCAACGCGAGCAGCCCCCGCAGTTCGGGATTTCTGATGAACGTCGTGATGCCTGTTGTCGGCGTGTTGTGTTCGGGCGCAGTGCGTTTCGGCAGCACCGTGCCCACCACCATCACCGCGGAGACGACGAACCCCAGCGCCGTGCCGACGAACAGCGTGTGAAAGCCGATGACCGTCAACAGTGCTGCGGCGATGAGTGGACTGACCAGTGACTCGAGGTCGTAGGCGAGGCGCGAGAGCGTCAACGCGCGGGTGTACTGCTGCGCGTCGGGCACCACGGACGGAATGACTGCCTGAAAGGTGGGAGTGAATGTGGCCGACGCCGCCTGCAGAACGAAGATCAGGACGTAGACCTGCCACACCTGATCGACGAAGGGTAGCGCCAGCGCGGTGAGCGCCCTGACGGCGTCGGCGGTGACGAGCACGAGCTTGGTCGGGAGCGTGTTGGTCAGCGATGAAACAATCGGAGCGACAAACACATACGCGATCATCTTGATCGCGAGAGCGGTGCCGAGGACCGCACCGGCGGCACTGCCGGCGATGTCGTAGGCGAGCAGCCCCAGGGCCACCGTCAACAGTCCGGTGCCCAGCAACGCGACGACTTGCGCGGTGAAGAGGCGTCGAAAGGCGATGTTTCGGCGAAGCATGGCTTCAAGGTACACATGCGTGCGCACTTGCGCACTCATATGGTTTTGCTAATTCCGAGTTCCCGCAGGCACGGCAGGGAATCTTTGGGTAGCGTTGCGCGGTCGGCGTCACAAACGAGGTGGTCCATGACCGGTATGCGGAACGCATCGAGCGAGGTCATGCGTCGCGCCGTCGATCAGTTGCCCTCGATGATCGGATACTGGGACAGCTCGCTGCGGAATGTGTACGCCAACCAGGTGTATGCGGATTACTTCGGTATCGAACCTCGGGATTTGGTCGGTAAGCACCTCAGCGAACTGCTCGGCGAGGCTCTCTTTCAGTTGAACGAGCCGTACATCACCGGCGTCCTCGCGGGCGAGCAGCAGCAATTCGACCGGACCCTCATCGACGTCAACGGTGCCGTGCGCGTCACTCAGGCAACCTATGTGCCCGATATCGTCGACGGTGCCGTCGTCGGGTTCACCGCGTTGGTCGTCGATGTCAGTGCGCGCGCAGAGGTCGAACGCGAGCGCGATCGCGCGATCCGGCTGTTCCAGAACGTCATGGAGAACGCCCCGATCGGCAAAGCGGTGATGACCCGTGACGGACGATGGCTCCAGGTGAACAAGGCCCTGTGCGAACTACTCGGCTACACCGCAGAAGAATTGCGGCAGAAAACGTTTCGAGACATCACCCATCCCGACGACATTCCCCTCGCCGACGAACACCTCAAGGGACTGGCCGAAGGGACGCTGACGAACGTGGCGTCGGAGAAGCGATACATCCGCAAGGACGGTGCCACCATCTGGGTACAGCGAAACGCGACCGTGGTGCGTGACGACGAATCCGGCGACGTCATCATCGCGCAGATCCAGGACATCACCGCCCGCAAAGCCGCCGAGGCGTCGCTCGAACGCCAGGTGCTGATCGACGACCTGACGGCGTTGGGTAATCGACGACGACTGATGGCCGAGCTGGATGCGCTGAAGGAATCGGTCGGCGAACGTCCGGTCGGAATGCTCTTCGTGGACATCGATTCCTTCAAATCCATCAACGATCGGTTCGGTCACGCGGTGGGGGACCGGGTACTCCAGGCAATCGGCCGTCGCATCCTGGACAACACCCGCGCTCGAGACATCGCCTGCCGCATCGGCGGTGACGAATTCGTAGCCCTGCTGCACTCCGCCAGATCTGCCGAGGGAGTCGAGCGCCTTGCCAACCGGGTTCGTGGCCTCCTCGCCGGCCCCTACGACATCGACGGCACTGTCGTCCCGGTCTCGGTGAGCGTCGGATGGAGTTGGGAACCGACCACCGACCCGGACGAATTACTACGCATCGCAGACGAGCGAATGTACTCGTCCAAGCGCGCCTGAGATCTGGATCAATGTGGGTTTCAGTCGGTCGGAGTGCAAGAGAGTCGCATTGATCCGGTGGATCGGGCCGGGCTGGGGAATTTCACAGCCGTGTCGGCCGTGCACCCAGTGGCGGCGCGGGGGTGGGCCCGCGGTGCTTACGTGACTCGACTCGATACGCGATGTAGAGATACAGGACGCCGGTGATGGCACCACCCAGGCAGCTTGCAGCGATATCGAGCGCGGTGGACCCCGAGGTGATCGTCAAGTGCATCAGGAGGAAGCCGATACCGACTGCGGGCACGAGGGCAAGCGCATTGATGTAATCGGCCCGGGTTGCGCCGCACTTCTTGCTCAGAGCCCCGGTCATGACCCACTCGCGAAATGGCTTCTGCATCTCGGCCTCCGACCTTGTGCGGTCCACTTTGTCCTTTTCTCCACGGTACCGGATAGTTCGCGGCGCTGACGGTGTCATGGGAGGGTGCAGGTATGCGTGCTCTGGTGTTTCTCGCGGTCCTTGCGATCGTGTACACATGGCCGCTGTTCGGAAGCAGCCCCGGCCAGTGGTCTGCCCTGTTCCAGGGCGTCATGATCGGCGCGATAGTCAGCACCGCGGTGACTCCCGCGGGATGGAAGGCGATCCGACGCATCAGAAGTCGACTCGTTGGGTCGTACAGTCCACCCAGGTCCTCGCGGCGATGAAATCGGGTGCAGCTGACCGCGCTCAGCGCGGCTGGCTGCACCGGATTCGATCGAGAGTAGCGACTATCTCGGCGATCACGTGGTCCATGCGTTCGGTCAGGTCGACCCAGGTGTAGCGAAGGATCGTCCAGCTCTGAATGATGTCGTTCTGCCTGATCCGATCCTGATGGAACGCGTCGTGATCGGAGTGAAATGCCCAGCCGTCGATTTCGATAACCACCATCTCGGCGAGGAACGCGAAGTCGAGTTCGTATCCGCCCCATCGATAATTGACCACCCAGCCGCCGATCTTGCGGGCCCGGAACTCTCGAACCAAGAGACGCTCTCCCTCCGAGCGTGCACCGTTCGCTGCGACTTTCAGCAGCCGCTTCGCTTCGGGAGCGCCGGTGCGACCTGGGTTTCGTGCATCTGCCCGCTGCAATCGCTCGAGGTCGGTGTGTCGCTGAAGTGCCCGATCCATGATGTGCGCCTTACCTATCGACGCTTCCAGAACAGTGAGTTCGAGAGACGTGACGCGAAGCCCGCGCCGCTCGACGATGTCCTTGTTGTGAATGTCGCGGCGACGTAGTCGGCAGCCCTCGGCGCGGCTTCGACCCCTACGCGGAGCGGTGACCTCGATGATGCTCGGCACGTCGGGGATCACCCCGTGCCAGAAGGCAGCGGCTTCCCCGCTGAGTGCAGCGTTCGGTCCTGCACCCCACACAGCGCACCGAATGCGTGCGTCCGCAGTGAATGGGCGGTCCACGACGAAGTACACCCCGCGATGAATTGTTCGCCACGCACCCGCGCGAACCGAGCGATCCACAGCGTCGCCACTCAGGCCGCAGAGTGCCGCCTGCGCGCGAGTGATCACGCCGTCGTGCTGTGCCAGCCATTCATCGAGCATGTCCACTTGGACGTTCACGGTGCCGAAGCGGTTCCCTAGCGAATCGGGTGCACTGAGCCGCGCTCAGCGCGGCTGGATGCACCGAATTCGATGGACAAGAAGCTGTGTGTTCGGGAGTTCTGCCCCAGATGAGAACCCGAGATCTCTCTTGCGACGCTCGCGCTCGAGTCGACGTTGTTCATCTGCACGTTCTCGACAACGCCGGAGAAATTCTGCATCGGCATCGGGATTCTGGGCGGACTGACGGCCGGGGCGTGTCTCGTATTCAGGAAACACAGAGTTGCTCGCGCGCCGGTTGCCGCCTCCGGGACCTCCCCAGATTCCGCCTCCAACAGGACGTCCCGCGAACAGCCATGCCAATGAGCCGGCGAGCGGGAGAAACACCACCAACAGCAACCACATGATCTTCGGGAGGAATCGCACTCCACCATCGTCGATCAGACAGAACACCCACAGCAACATCACCAGCAGACCGAGATACGGCATGTGATCCTCCACTTTCAAGACCGTTCGGTCTGATGTATCGAGCATCGTAGCGGGGCTATCGCGATTTCGACAGATATGGCCCAGGTCTATCGATCTGCAGGATGTGGTCAGCGAGGCGGCGAACTCCGCTGCTGGGCAAAATCGGGTGCAGCTAGCCGCGCTCAGCGCGGTCAGTTGCACCCGATTCGACCTCCAATTGCTTCAGCCCGCATGGCGTCGTTGCAACAGTCAGTGGCCTTGGGAGTAGATGAACAGCGACGACTGTCGTGTGTTCTTGGTCAGCAGGACGGTCACAGGGTCTGCCGTCCCTTGTGCAGGACGCGAGGTGGACAGCATCTCGGGTTCGCAGGTCAAGCCCAGTGCAGTCCAGTTGCTCGTCGATGCAGCGGCGCACGTCACCGGTTGCAGGGGCGGATAGGAAGGGTTTGCCGCCGATACCGCTGTGTCGTCGCCGGCCTCGCTGGGCGCGTCGAATCGGGCCCGCCACGCGGGCTGGCCGACGAACTCCGTGTGGGTGAAGGCCTGAACGAACTCGAAGCCACTCGGCACGTCGAAAGCTATGTCCTGCAGACCACGCGACACTTCTTCTTCATTCATGGACCTGCGTTCGCCGGGCTCGAACGAACTGCACGACGCGGTGAGAACGACGACCAAACCGATGAGCCAGAACCGACACAGTCCCGCTGATGAACTCATCTCACCGCACGACTCGATGATTGTCGCGGGATCAGTGTCGGGAGTGCCTTTTTCAGCGGAGTCGAGCCGTCGTCGCCGTTGAGCAGTATTTCCATTGCGGTTCGGGCGATTTGGTCGAATGCGGTGCGGACCGAGGTCAGGGGAACCGGCAACAGTTGCGCGAGCGGGATGTCGTTGTAGCCGACCAGTGAAAGGTCCTCTCCGACAGCCAGATTGTGTCGATGCGCTGCCGACAACACTCCGAGGGCGAGGTTGTCGTTGGCTGCGAACACGGCGGTGGGACGGCCTGAGCCGTCGAGCAGATCGTGTCCTGCGCTTGCCCCGGCTTCGATTCCGTAGCCGGTCTCGATCGTCCACTCCGGGCGTGGTTGCAGGCCGGCTTCGGCAAATGCCCTGTGCGCGCCCGCCAGACGACCGACAGCACTGGACGTGAACAGAGGTCCTGTCAGCACTGCGATGTCGGTGTGGCCGAGATCGATGAGGTGACGAACCGCCAGATATCCACCGGTCTCGTCGTCGCCGATCGAGGACGGGCTCTTTCCGTCGGTTCTCAGCACCAGTACGTGCGGAATTCCGTTCTCGCGCAGGTGACTGGGGAGGGGATCGTCGGTGCGACTCGTGGCGAGAACGACCCCGTCGACATTGCGCTCCAGAAGCGACTGCGCGGCGTTCCATTCGTCGGTGGGATCGTCGCCGCTCGTCGCGACGACGGCGTGGTAGCCCTCCCTGCCCGCTGCCCGGTCGATGGCCTCGAACATCAGCGCCATCACGGTGTCCGAGAGGCGCGGCACCAGGACGCCGATGGTGGCGGTGGCACCGCGTCGTAGATTCGACGCGAACGTGTTGCGCCGGTATCCGAGATGCTCGGCAATTTCGCGCACCCGTACGGCCGTCGCGGATCGGGACGGTGCGACGCGGTCGTCGAGAACACGGCTGACGGTCGAGATGCTGACCCCGGCAGCCTTGGCGACGTCACGCAGTGTGACCGCGTCTGTGCGCTCCGTCGAGAGCCCACTTCGGGTGGAACGCATGTGCAGTTCCTGACTGTTCGTTGAATCTCCTGGTACGGCCGAACTTACAGATCGCCAGCCTGCGGCGCATGCAAACGTCCCAGGAACGTTTGCAAGCGTGCCATGCGATGCCTGTCACCCCTGAACTTCAAAGTGATGGTTGACACATCGGTGGGGAGCGGTTTAGCGTGTTGCAAACGTTCCCGACAACGTTCCCATCACATTCTCGAGAAGGACGACAACATGAATTCACTCGATCTCCGCGGACTCAGCCCAGCACCGATCACGCCGTTCACTCGCGATGGTGAGGTCGACTACGACGCAATCCAGCGCCTCGGTTCCTGGCTCGGCAGCGTCGACGGCGTCAAGAGTCTCGTCGTCCTCGGTCACGCGGGTGAAGGCACATTCCTCACCCAGGCCGAGCAGGCCAAGGTGATCGGTGCCTTCCGCGATTCGGTCGACGGAAAGCTTCCGATCATCGCCGGCATCACCGGGGAAGGAACGGCCGTATCCGTCGAAGAAGCCAAGCGTGCGGTCGACGCCGGTGCATCTGCCGGACTGGTGTACCCGTCACACGGTTGGCTGCGTTTCGGCTACCAGGACGGCGCACCGCAGGATCGGTACCGCGCACTGTACGAAGGATCGGGCTTGCCTCTGATCCTGTTCCAGTACCCGGACGTCACCAAGGCGACGTACAACCTCGACACCCAGCTCGAAATTGCCGCTCAGGAGGGCGTTTTCGCAACCAAGAACGGCGTTCGCAACATGCGCCGTTGGGACCGTGAGATCCCGGTTCTGCGCAAGGAGAACCCGGACCTGCAGATCCTCAGCTGCCACGACGAATACCTGCTGCACACCATGTTCGACGTCGACGGCCTCCTCGTCGGCTACGGCGGCCTGGCTCCCGAACCCCTCGTCGAGCTCATTGCCGCAGGCAAGGCCAAGGACTACCCGGCCGCACGCGCCATCCACGACCGTCTGCTGCCCGTCACCGCCAACGTCTATCACCGCGGATCTCACATGGAGGGCACCGTCGCGCTCAAGGAAGGCCTGGTCCACCGCGGCATCCTCGAGCACGCCACCGTCCGCTCGCCGCTGCTGCCACTCGCCGCAGGCGCTCACGAAGAGATCGCGGCGGCACTCGATTCCGCGAACCTCGGTTCGGTAGTACCCGCGCTGGTCTGAGTTCCCTCGCAGGGACAGACCGCGTCAGATCACTCGGTCGGCATCGGTGGCCATCTTCGCCCGGCCATCGATGCCGCACACCGACCTTCGCTCGTACTTTTCGTATCCGCTCCCCACCGCGTCGAGCCGAGGGCACACTGCCTCTAGTAGCGAGTACGGAGCGTCACCAGAAAGGCTCGTCATGAGTCAACCCCGCACGACCCCGGTGGCACCAGCCGCGTCCACCATCACCGCTGATGGACCGCCTGCCATGTCGAGTCGATGGAAGACAGTCCTGAGCACGCTGGCCATGGCGGGTCCCGCCTTCATCGCCGGCGCCTGGCAATTCGGCCCCGGCAACCTGGCCAGTGCGGTCGAGGCCGGTAGCAAGTACGGCTACGCGTTGATCTGGGTCGTCGTGCTCTCGACGGTGTTCATGCTCGTGTACGCCGATATGAGCGTGCGTCTGGGAATACGGACGCCGACGTCGTTGATCAGTTCGGTCAAAGACATCCTCGGGCACCGCGTCGGTGTCGCAGCCGGCTTCGGGGTCTTCATCATCACCCTGTGCTTCTCGGTCGGCAATGCCGTCGGATCCGGACTCGGGCTGTCGATGGTATTCGGCGGATCCCCGTTGATCTGGACGATTGCCTGCACGGCATTCGTGGCGCTGATCCTGTTGTTTCGCAACGTCTATCGCATAGTCGAGCGTGTGCTGCTCGTCATCGTCGGACTCCTCGGTGCCGCCTTCATCATCAGCGCGGTCATCGCGAAGCCGGACTGGTACATGGCTCTCGACGGCGTGATGCCCAGCGCCCCTTCGGGAAGCTTGCTGCTCATCGTCGCGCTCGTCGGCACCAACTTCTCACTCAACGCAGCGTTCTTCACCTCGTACGGTATCCACGAACGAGGCCGGACCAGAGGCGAATACCGTCAAACCTCCATTGCCGACACGATTCCCGGCATCGTCGCCCCCGGCATCATGACAGCGCTCGTCATCGTCGTGGCCGCTGCGGTACTCGAGAGCCAGAATGCCGAAGCGACCAGCTTGGTCGGACTGGCCAAAATATTCGAACCCATTGCAGGACCGATAGGTTCGACCATCTTCGCCCTCGGACTGTCGGGAGCGGCCTTCTCCTCGATGGTGGCCAATGCCACGGCCGGAGGAACCATGCTCTCCGACGCGTTGGGCCGGGGAGCATCGCCCGGTACCCCTACGGCGAAGGTGACCTGCGCTGCAATCCTGGCGTTCGGTTTGGCGATCACCATCATGTTCACCTCGTCGCCGATCCAACTGATCATCGTCGCCCAGGCTCTGACCGTGCTGGTGGCCCCATTCCTCGGCTTCTTGCTCTACGTCATGAGCAACAATCGCCAACTGATGGGAGACCTCCGAAACACGTGGTGGAAGAACGCACTCGGTGTCCTCGGATTCCTCTCCATCCTGTCGCTCTCCGGTGTGCTGGTCTACGAACTTATGACTCGCTAGACCACGCGTCGCAATCGTCCCGGGCGGAAGTTCTCACGAACTCCTGCCCGGGACTTTTCTCTACCTCAACGCCACCGATCGCGGTGGGTGTGTCGTGACGAACTGTCCGGCTATCGAACCCACGAGCGCGATTCCGAAGCCGACGCACTGAACCCCGGTCATGCTCTGTCCCAGCACTATCCATCCGATGACTGCTGCAGTCAGCGGACTCAGCACGCCGAGGAGTGTCACATTGGCACTGGGGAGAGCGCGGGCACCGCGAAACCACAGTGAGTAGGCCAACGCGCCGCCCACCACTGCGAGCCAGGTGTAGCCGATTGCAGCCTCGGCATCCAGTGCCCACGGCCCTTCGTCGACGATCGGAATCAGTGGCGAGATGACCACTCCGCCGATAATCAGTTGCCACGCAGTGGAATTGAGCGGGCTGGTATCGGGTGGCACACCCCAGCGCTTGGTGAGGGCGACACCGATTGCCATGCTGACGGCTCCGACCACTGCGGCGGCGAGGCCGATGGCATCGAGTCGGATCGTTCCGGACACAGCCGTCAGCGCAACCCCGACGACGGCCAGCGCGGCCCATCCAACCTGGACGGGCCGCGTTCGTCCCCAACCGAAGATCACCGATATCGCCACGATCACAAGCGGCTGCGAGGACCCCACGACGGCGGCAATTCCACCGGGTAGCCGGTAGGCCGCCACGAACAGCATCGGAAAGAACAACCCGATGTTGAGTACACCGAGGGTCGCGGTCTTCAGTCTCCATCCCTTTGCGGGAATGCCCGGAGCGATGAGCAGCAGAAGGAGCCCCGCGGGTACCGCGCGCAGCACGCTGGCGGTCATCGGCCGGTCGGGAGGAAGGAGTTCGGTGGTCACCAGGTAAGTCGTGCCCCAGAGGATGGGAGCGAGTGCGGCAGCGGCCGTCAATCCGAGAGTCGAGGGGGCGACGTCGGGCGCGCGGAGGCGTCGAGGATCGGTTGGGTGTGTCTGCATGCGAGGTGGTCGCATCGGTGGCTCATCTCTGGGGCGCGGTCCGTAAACATCTTAACGTTGAACTATCTAGCATTGAACGGTAGGACGGTCGTGGCACAATGTCAAACAATTGAGCACTGAAGTATTGAGGGGTGGTTGGCTCGATGTCGAACGAGACACTCGACGCAGTGGACCGGATCGTCCAGCAGTGGCGGGCCGAGCGGCCCGATGTGGATGTCGGACCCATGGAGGTCATCGGCCGTATCAGCCGTGCGGCGTCCGTCCTGGACAGGCGCACGCAGGCTGTACTGGCCGAATTCGGTTTGCAACCAGGCGAATTCGATCTCATCGCAACGCTCCAGCGCGCCGGGTCTCCGCATCGTCTCACCGTCGGGCAGTTGCTGGACAGCGCGATGGTGACGTCAGGTGCCGTTACGCACCGTTTGAATCGGTTGACCGACAAGGGATTGGTCGAACGCGAGATCGACCCCACCAATCGTCGGGTGGTCATAGTGCAATTGACGCAGGCCGGAATCGCTGCAGTGGATGCCGCGCTACCCGCTCACGTGGCCAATGAGGAAGCTCTGCTCGGATCGTTGAATCCGGATGAGCGACGCCAACTTGCAGGCCTGTTGAAGCGACTTCTTCTCGATCTCGGATAGCTGCGCCACTGACACCGTCTCTTCCGCATCCAAGCAGACTGTGGTACTTGTTGTTCCATGAACTCATTCGACACGTCGAAAGGCGCATGAGCGCCCGTAGTCACAGCACCGTCGGTTTCGAAACGCCGAGGTGCAGAACATGAAGCTTGCCGAGGCCCTCGCTGAACGAGGGGAACTGATCAAGCGCACCGAACATCTGAAGGTTCGAATTCTGGCGAACGCCCGCCATCAGGACGGTGAATCACCGGCCGAAGATGCGTCGATTCTGTTGTCGGAGTACACAACTGTGCTCGACCGTCTCGAGGTCCTCATTCGCAGGATCAACCGGACGAACAGCGCCGCGACGATGCGGGACGGAACAATTACCGACGCACTCGCGTCCCGTGACGTGCTGCGGATGCGTCACAAGGCGATCTCTGCAGCAGCGGACGCCGCGTCGGGACGTGAGCAGGAGCGTCGGTACGGTCCGCGACAGCTGCGGTCGGAGTTGGTGTATGTCGCAGCCCTTCCTGTTGCCGAATTGCGCTCTACTGCAGACGATATCGCCAGACAGATCCGGCTGGTGGATCTGGAGATCCAACGCATCAACTGGGAATTCGACCTGATCGAGTAGTGAATCGGTTGCCGGGTAGTAGGTAGTTTTCGTTCGAGGCGAGCACGTGCCGCGGCCGGCGGTTTTCCGGTCCTTCTCCCGCGTGGTGAGCAGCGTCCCGGGTATTCACCCGTTCACAGTGCAGCTCAGTACAATTCACGGAGTACGGCGCACACATCACAGTGCACTACCGTGTGCTGATCGAACGAGACGAGGGTGGGTAAGGGGCCACCCGGCATTGTGGTCTCGGCGGCTTTCGGAGGTTAGCCTGAACAGCATGAACGCACCGCCGATACGCCTCGAACGGCCTGCTCTGATCGTCGTCGACGTGCAGGCTGGATTCGACGATTCCGAATTCTGGGGCCCGCGGGACAATCCGTCGTGCGAGAGCAATATTGCTGCGCTTCTACGGGTGTGGAGGTCGAAGGCGTGGCCGATCGTGTTCGTTCGACATGACTCCGATAACCCGCAGTCTCCATTGTCGCCGACTGGTGATGGGCATGCGTTCAAAGACGTCATCGAGGGAACTCCGGATCTGCTGATCAGCAAACGGGTCAATTCGAGCTTCTACGGCACGCCGGATCTCGACGCCTGGCTACGCGCTGAGGGCATCGACCAGGTGATGATCTGCGGGATCACCACCAACCACTGTTGCGAGACCACCGCACGCATGGCGGGCAATCTCGGTTACGACACCTACTTCGTCATCGACGCCACACACACCTTCGATCGCCTCGCACTCGACGGAACCACGGTGCCCGCGGCGACGTTGTCGGCAATGACTGCGACAAACCTGCACGGGGAATTCGCGACTGTCGTCGTGACGGAGGATTTGCTTTCGAGCTTCTAGCCGAGCCGTTTGATACCGTTCGGTATGGCGAATCGGCGGACGACTGCAGGTCTGGCAGGACCCATCGTGTTGCTGTACCTGGGTTACTTCGCGTCGGTCCCGATACTCGAGGCCTTTTTTCGCGGGTTGTTCGAGCCGCGGCTGAACTGGGCCGAGATCGGTTGGGGTGGAACGATCGTGTTCGCATTCATGGTCGTTGCGGGACTGGTTGCATGCGTCGTGGCGATACGGATTCTTGTCGACTCGCCACGATTTCCGGGGTTCGTGGCGACCTCGGGCTTGTCCATCGGTCGGAAGATCGATTTGCTGGGTGTCACTCTCATCGGGTTTACAGTCGTCGTGATCTCGCTGATGGGCGAGGGACTGGCACTCGGCTTCTTCGCCCCCATCGTTACCGGATGGTTGTGTGTCAACACGATTCGCAACTACAGATCGCTGTCCAAGTCGGGTCGAGCTGCAACGGAGCAGTGATCCGTGAACACGGTACTTGCGCTCTTGCTGATGGTCGGAGTTTGCGCGTTCGCATACGGCGCTGCAGTCGGCTTTCGAGGAAAGGCGCTCCACGTCGACTACTACGGCCGCGACGTGCCGGACCGAGTGAAGACCACGCCGCACCTGCGTGCACGGGCGAACAGGATATTCGTGGTCTGCGGCGTCGCTGCCGCTACTTTGCTGCTGGCTCCACTGTTTTGGATCTTCACCGACTTCCAACGCGACAGAACGACGTGGGAGTTACTCGGTCTGGCGGGCTATGTCTTCATCGTCGTACTCGTGGGCAGCTACCCGTTCGCAAAAATCAAGAGTCTGTGATCATTCGGCCTTCGCTCAGGTTGGTTCAGGACCTATCAGTGACTCGACTGTCTCGCTCTCGGAAATCGATCAAGACTACGTGAAGGCCGGTGCCGAGTCCGGATAGAGCACTGTGAATCGAGGCCACCGTTCGGGTCCAGCACGGGTCGAACAACGATCTGGACGCGCTCGTCGAGTCAGGGGCCGAAACGGTTCAGCTGAGTCAAGCGGGCACTGTCAGAACCGGCCGACCGCAGTGTCGAGCAAGGTTGTCGGCTGCGGACTCGCCGCCCAATCTGCGTAGTACCGAACCGAAACCGCCGCCGGACGCACCCAGGACAATCATCGACGCGTCGTACTTCCGTCCGAATGATTCCAGTGCGCCGCCGGGAGTTCCGTAGACCGCATCGTAGGTCCATGGAACGTCGGCTCGGTCGAGTGCCTCGGTTGCACGTTCACGTTCGCGCCCTGCCTGGGCCTCGGTGTCCTCTTCGTACGTCTCCGAGTCGGGGTCGACGGGTGTGTCGGCTAGGTCGATCACGTGTACGACATGCACCGATCCTCCGATCCCCGATGCGAACTGCAGCGACCACGTCAGTGCGTGATGCGAGATGTCGCCGCCGTCGTAACCGACCACCAGCGGGCACTTGTGGGTATGGGGACCACCGTCCGGTCCGTCGATGTGCTCTACCGCGCTGCGTCGGTGGTGGTCTGAACCGGACATCATTGCCTCCTCGAATCGTGCACTGCAGAACGAACATGCGCCCTCATCAGATGTACGCCGTCGCGATCATCGCGACACCGACGACCGCAGTGGTGGCGAGCGCCGTGCCGATGGCGTTGGACGCGGCGAGCCCGTAGTGGCGGCGTTCGAGCAGGCGGATGGTCTCCACACTTGCGGTGCTGAAAGTGGTGAAACCACCGCAGAACCCGACACCGATAATTGCCTGCACCTGCTCAGGTGCAGACCGAAACATCACCAACCCCGCCACGATGCCGAGTACGGCCGATCCGGTGACGTTGATCAGCACTGTGGCGTAGGGGAATTCGGTCTTCAGTCGCGTTCGGATGACGCCGTCGAGCACGAATCTGCTCACTGCCCCGGCACTTCCGGCGAGAACGACCCACAGTGCGATCATCGCTTGTCCTCCGTGTGGGCACCGAACCGTTGCGCGAGAACTATGCCTGCCCCGGCTGCGAACGTACCGACGACCACACTGATGGTCATGTACAACGCGGCCGCCAACACCCGATGATCTTGCAGCAGTTCCACGGTCTCGAGAGCAAAGGAGCTGTAGGTGGTGTACGAGCCGAGTACCCCGGTGCCGATACACAATCGGATTCGGCGTCGCCAGCCCTCGTCAGGGCCGGAGAGCGCAAGACGCTCCAACAGCATCCCGAGGACGAAAGCTCCGGTGAGGTTGATGACGAGAGTGGTAAAAGGGAACGGACCCGAATTGGGCGGATACGCGGTCTCGGCCGCGTATCGAACACCGGTACCTACCAGGCCGCCGAGGGCTACGGCCGCAATAGCGGCTGGTTGGGCATGCACTGGGCGGGAAGGGGCCGGGCTGTCGGGGTCGACCGGCAGGGACCCATCGGCGGTAGCGCCGTGCGTCTCGTGGAAATTGTTCATCAACCTGCTCCCTATCTGCGGACATGCGAGTGCCGAGACAGGGACTGTTGTCGGTCCGAAGACCGAGGTTCGGTTACGGCGAGCCCCACCGCCGCTGCGCGCACCGGCGCATGATCATGATGGCACACCGTGGTGCGGCTCCGCCGCAGTGGCGTGATCAGGTGCCCTGGGTGGCACTCGACCGCACCACTGCCGAAGGCACTGGGCCGTCGTAGCGAGCGATCGGGCGAATGATCTTGCTGTCATGTGACTGCTCGACGATGTTGGCACACCACCCGACCATCCGACTGCAGGCGAAGGTGGGCGTGAACATCGACCGAGGAATTCCGCAGAGCTCCATCACGACACCGGCGTAGTACTCCACGTTGGCGTACAGCTTTCGATCCGGTTTCAGATCGGCGAGCGCAGCGGTGATGACCTTCTCGACCTGAACAGCCTTGTCGATGAGCTCCCCGCCCAACTCCTGCGCAGTTTCGCGCAGCATCACCGATCGGGGATCGTCGGTTCGGTACACCGGGTGCCCGAAGCCCATGATGCGTTCGCCTGCAGAGATTTTCGCTCGCGCCCAGGCGTCCGCGGAATCGACGTCGGCGATCTCGTCCAGCCCGTCGAGAGCGCGATCCGGGGCACCTCCGTGCAACGGACCAGCGAAGGCACCGATGGCAGCACACACTGCGGATGCGATGTCCGAACCTGTCGACGCCACAACTCGCGCAGTGAACGTCGACGCGTTGAACCCGTGATCGATCGTGGCGGTGAGATATCGATCGATCGCTCGGGCACGATCGGCGTCGGGCACCTGTCCGGTGATCATGAACAACCAGTTCTGCGCGGTGGTCAGATCCTCGCGCGGTTCCACGGGTTCTTTGCCGGTCCGAATCCTGTGTACGGCAGCCAGAATGGTCGGCGTCATCGCGCACAGACGTAGCGCGGTCACACGCTTGTCCGATTCCGACGACTCGTAGAGGGGTAGTGCGCCTGCCAGCCCCGACAACACCGTCCGTAGCGCAAAGAGGGGTTGCTCGGGACCCGATTGCGCCACCGTTCTCACCGCAGCTGCCACGGCCTCCGGCAATATTCGCAGCGGTGCCACTGTACTCAGGAATTCGGCGCGCTCGAAATCGTCCGGCAGCCGACCTTCGACCATGAGGAACCACGCGTCCTCGAAGGTCAGGTGTAGCGCGATGTCGATCGCCGAGTACTGGCGGTAGTGATAGAAACCTTCGTCGCCGCGAACATCTCCGATGGATGTGGTGGTGACAACGACGTTGTGGAGCCCCCGTGGGGCATCGAGAACGGTCATGGCTGCACTCCTTTGCGCTGGTCAACCCCTACGATCCGCGCTAACGTTGATTATTGTCAATGTTGATCGAATCAATGTGAAAGGCGGACATGACGCACGCCGACGGTCGGAACATGCTCACCACCGCGCAGGCTGCCGCAAGGCTGGGGGTCAAGCCGGAAACGGTGTACGCGTACGTCAGCCGCGGTCTGCTGACCAGCACTCGACTGACCGGCGTGCGGGGGAGTGTGTTCGACGTAGACGAGGTGGAATCTCTCGCCGGACGCGACACCGCTCGGCGTACCGATATCGGTGCCGTGGAACGAATTCGAACTCGGATCACGCTGATCGACGACGGGCATCTGTACTACCGGGGGCGTGATGCGGTGGCGCTCAGCTCGCGTGCGTTCGAGTCGGTTGCACACTTCGTCTGGACGGGTGAATTGCTGGACGAAGTCCACTTCCACGCGGACTCCGTTGTGGTGCAACGATGCAGAGAAGCGACAAGGCTGGTGTCGCCGGATTGCCGGTCCATCGATCGGATCCGCATCGCCGTCGACATCGCGTCCACCTACCGACCGATGCGATTCGACACCGGGTCCACATCCGTCGTCCGCGAGGCAGGGCAGCTGCTGGCGACGGTCGCAGCAGCACTCGGTGGTGGTTCCTCGGAGCTTTCGGTTGTCGAATCGGTCTGGGCGGCAATCAAGTCCGACTCCTCGAATCCGAACGGTCTGGCGGTGCTGCAGGCCGCGCTCGTCCTGATGGCAGACCACGGTCTTGCTGCGTCGACGCTCGGAGTTCGGGTGGCAGCGAGCACCCGAGCCAATCTGTATTCGGCAGTCTCGGCGGGTCTGGGATGCATCGACGGCCCGCTGCACGGCTCCGCTGCCGATCCCGTGTATCGGTTCCTGACGATGGCGATCGACGATCCGATAGGCGCTCTCGCAACACAATTGAGGTCCGGGGAGCGGGTGCCCGGCTTCGGGCACGTCATCTACACCGACCGAGACCCGCGTGCCGAGGAACTACTGCGACTGCTTCGGGACCCGGCTCACGGTGCGGACCCCGTAGTGATCGCTGCAGCGGACACGATTATCGAGGAGGTGAGTAGCAGATTCGATACCTTTCCGAACTCGGATTTCGCTCTCGCCACGTTCACCTTCGCCTACGGGCTCGAGTCCGACACACCGGAGATGCTGTTCGCACTCGCCCGCATTGTCGGGTGGACGGCACACGCACTCGAGGAATACGACGAAGCGCCCCTTCGCTTTCGGGTTCCAGGCATCTACACGGGGACTCGACCGGGAACCTACTGAGGCGTCGGGCAGTCCAGTAATGCGAACGCAGCAAGCAGTTGGCGACGCGCGGCAGCGATCTCGGCTGTGTTGTCGGCCAGGTGATGCAGCAGAGCGCGCTGAAAGATGCCGTCGAGAAGGATGTAGGCCGAGGCGTTGTCGAGTGCGGGAGTGGAGCCGCGAAGTTCGCAGTAACGAGCGACCACGCGCCAGATCATGTCCTCGCGACGCGCCTCGATCTCGAGCACGTCGTTGCGGAACGAGCCGTCGAACAGGGCTTGATTGCGCAGGTCGTACCAGAGTCGATGGATGCCGGCGTCCTCGGCCAGAGTGGCGAAGTACTTCTCCTCGAAGTCCGCGTACAAGCCGGTGGCGTCGACGGCGTTGGCCACCACCTCGTCGTAGCGAGTGACACACATGGCCTCGTACTGGCGAACGGCGTGCGTGATGAGGTCGAGTTTGTCGGTGAAGTAGTAGTGCAGCACGCCGTGTGAGTACTCGGAATTCTGCGCGATCTCCCGCAGTGACGTGCGCGCGTAACCCAATTCGGCCAGCGTGTGCAGCGTCGCCTCGGCCAGTTCGGTGCGCTTGGCCTCGAACTTGTTGCGGGCTCGCTCTTCGATACGCGCGCGAGGATCAACGGTCTGGGTCATGTGCCGGGTCCTTTCCGCGCGTGGTCGTCACCTCAGTGTATGCCCGACGGCCGATCGGGGGATATCGGCGGCGGCCAGATATTGGTCGCTGAAAAAGGTGTGGGCGGCACCGCGCTGCTCGGATCCTATTGCGCTACAAAGGCTGCAGTCATCCAGGTCACCCGCGTCGCCACATTCGAAATGCGAGCATCGGGAGTGCGGGTGAATGCGGTGTGCCCCGGATTTGCCGACACTGCGATGGTCGACCGACTGGTCCCGGACTTCGAAGCCGCGACCCAGATTCCGTTCGGTGACCTGGTCGCCGCGAAGCAGGGACGACTGGGAACGCCAGAGGACATCGCGGAAGTGACGTTGTTCCTCGCCTCCGACCGGGCGTCGTGGATCACCGGAAGCCACTACATCCTGGACGGAGGACTGTCGGCGTCGCTCGTCTAGGTTCGGGAGCTCCCCGTCACCCGAGGGCGACGGGGAGCAACCCTCGGGGCGTCTCGGATGCGATGTCGGTCAGCGCTTCCTGCAGGTCGGGGTATCGGAACTCGAAACCGCTGCCTGTCAACACCTGTGGATCCACCCAACGGCTTTTCAAGACCAATTCTGCCTCCGTGCGAATCACCCGTGCCCCGAACTGAAGCAGCCATGCCGGTGTCGGCAACCCGCGGCTTCGGCCCAGAGTGCTCCTCACCTTCTGCATCAGCTCCTCGTTGGTCACCGGGAACGGCGTGGCTAAGTTCACCGGGCCGGAGATGCCTGTGTTGTCGTAGAGGTGATCGAGGATGCGTCCGACATCGGCGACGTGCACCCAACTGAACATCTGGCCGCCGTCGCCCATCGTGCCGCCGAGTCCGACTCGGGCCAGGTCGATGATCGGGTTGATCGCACCGCCGCCTGCACCCAGCACTATCGACATACGCAGCGCCACTTTGCGAATGGCCACATCGGCGTCGAACAGCTCACGCTCCCAGGCGCGGGCGACCTCGACGGAGAATCCCGACCCGATGTCGCCGGATTGTTCGTCCATCGGCCTGTCGCGCGAATCGCGATAAATGGTGCCCGTACTGGCGTTGACCCACAACTCGGGTGGGTTCTGGACCTGAGCCAAGGCACGCCCGAGCTGGGCCGTCGTCTGGATGCGCGATGACATGATCTCGTCCGCGTTCGCCTTGTTGTAGCGACAGCTCACCGAGCGGCCTGCGAGGTTGACGACCAGATCGGAACCGTCGAGCACGTCGACGAGGCCGCGATGGTCGGACCATGTGGCATCACTGGATGTTCCGCGCCCGACGGTTCTGACGCGAATGCCGCGATCTTCGTAGGAGCGATGCAGGTACCGGCCGATGTAGCCGGAGGCACCGCACACGACGACAGTCGATGGTGAATCAGTCACTGGTCCAACCCTTCTGGAGAGGTCATTCGTTTCAACAGGCCGGCCACGTCGGTGACCAACCCCCGCGCCACCGGGAGACGAGCGAGGCGTACGGCTTTGGCCACCACCGGTACGAGCCCGTCGACCAGGATGCGGGTGCGTGCCTGGTTGTCCGAGGAGTCGGTGACCCAATGGAGGGTGACACCCATGTAGATCATCCAGAGCAGCTGCGGAAGAACGTCTTTCAGAGAACCGGGAACCTTCTGTTTCGACGTGTCCAAGGTGGTTCGCATGAGGTCGATGGCCATGGACCTGGCGTCGGACGATTCTTCCGAGAACGGACTGGAACTGGACCGGGTGGGCAACGCCAACTGTAGGAACGATCCACCGAAGGCGTGATACGGCTCCATCACGTCCAGCCCGGAATGCAAGACGGCAGCGAGGTTTTCGGACAGTGATCCGCCGTCGACTAGGACGCGGAGTGCACGCTCGCGATGATCGCGCTGAATCACCATGTACAACTCGTTGACGAGTTCGTCCTTGCCGGCGAAGTAGTAGTAGGCATTCCCGAGCGAGACGCCCGCTTCGTCGGCGATGCGACGCATGGTGGTCGCCTGGAACCCTTCCTCACGAAAGAGGCGTAGAGCTACCTCGACCACCTTGTCGCGAGTCTCGGACGTGCGAGCCATCCATTCACCTCAATTCTGAACGTGTTCAAATTCGAACATAGACCTGTTTTTGAACACGTTCAAGATCGGATGGTGGATGCCAGGGAGGGCTCTGCCCGATTTTCAGCGGTGACCACGGTGTTCGATCCCGGTTCGACGGAGGATCTGGCCCCGATCGAGGAGAATTCCTTCCATGCTGCCGCCGGAAAGGACCTACGCCGAATTTCCCTCGCCCGTCGACGGGATTCGGTGCACCTGGGAGCGGCGGTCGCAGGCGGGGGACCGGCCGTTGATCGTTCCCGACGGATGTGTGGATCTGATCTGGTTCTCCGATGGACGACTCGAGGCGGCGGGCCCGGATACCGCAGCCCGACAAGCCGTCACCCTCGGTCCGCTGGAGATGGTCGGTGTGCGTCTCGCTCCGTCCGCAGCTCGAAGGGTCAGTGCGATTCCAGTCGGTGAATTGTGTGATCAGCAACCGCATGTCGCAGCGCTGGGAGCGTCCTGGTTGGAGGCTGCCCATGTCCTTACGGGTCACGATCCGAACGGTGCGATGCCAGCGCGGCGAAAGATGCTCGCCGACCTCACCGTTCGGGCCATGAGGCCTGCGGAGGACGGGCTGGTCCTGGCCGCTGTGCAGGTGCTCGAGGCGTCGCCGGGTATCAAAGTCGGTGATCTCGCCGTCGGCTTGGGAGTCGGTGTTCGGCAGCTGCATCGGAGGTTTGCCGACGAGGTCGGCTACGGCCCGAAAACCCTCGCCCGGGTCATTCGCGTCGGGCGGCTCGTCGACGTTGCTGCCACCGTTCCCGACCTGGCGTCGCTCTCGTATGCCGCAGGCTTTGCGAGTCAGGCGCACATGTGTGACGAGGTACGTGCACTCACCACGTTGACACCGGTCCGATTTCTGGAAGAACGTCGCGGCCCGTCTTACGTAGGGTCGCTGCTATGAACCGAGAACCCTTTGTGGCAAGTAGACATGTGGCTCGAGTTATCAGGCGTACACCCGACGAGGTGTACGAGTTCGCCGCGAATCCTGCGAACTTGCCCAAATGGGCGGCAGGACTGGCGCACAGCCCGGTGACCATCGACGGTGATCGGCTTCTCGTAGATTCGCCGATGGGACAGGTGACAGTACGCTTCGTGCCGCACAACGACCTCGGCGTCCTCGATCATGACGTGACACTGCCGTCGGGGACCGTCGTGAACAACCCCGTAAGAGTGCTGAGTCATCCAAATGGCGCGGAAATTCTGTTCACGGTCCGACAAATCGAACTGAGCGACGACGAATTCGAGCGCGATCTCGGCATGGTCGCCGACGACTTGAAAAGACTCGCAGAGCTACTGGAAGGTCAGTGACCTCGTGCGTCCATCAACAGGGATGTACGCGTCCAATCGGGCCTCGACGAAGTCCGACGTCAGGTCGATCCGCCCGGCTTCGCGCCACGGACGGCCGCGCGCGTCGTCCTAGACGACTCCGAGGACCGCACCCGCTACTGTCGCTCCCGTGAGGTGGTAGCTCGCGGTGACAGCTCCGAACACGAATGGTTGTGGAGTGTGGGGCGTCAGCGCGTTGGTCAATGATGCTGCAGCGGAGGCCAACCCGACACCCAGTCCAACGAGCACCCCCGATACCACGGCATCCGCGTTGATGGCGTCGAGAACGAGAGCGATCACGATGGTTGTCGCCGCCGAGCAGCAGAGCGGAACCACGTAGTAGGACAACGGGAATCGGCCTCCTGTCTGCGCCCGATCACGCCCGATCGAGCGATCCCATGTGCGCCCGAACAAGGGGCCGAACCACAGCGCGCCGAGTGCGTAGTACACAACCGCTGCCCCGGCTACTCCCAACCAGTTCACGACACTCCCCTTCGGCCCGGTTGAGTCACTCGGTCGACATCGGTCCAAGAAGTGGTGGTCATAGCGTGATCGTCTCGAGACCTGAGGCTCGGTGTATTGCAGAATTGCGACATGGAAGAAAGGCAGGTCGCGTCCAAGCCCATCGACGTTCACGAACGCTCCGGCGTGATGGCTCCTGCGCTTCTCCGTCGCTTCGACGCAACCTGGCACGAACCGGCTGCAGAGGTTCGAGATGTTGTCGACGCGTACTGGAGCGTGCGATGGGAATTGTCTGCGGACGAAACCGTCGAACAGCGAGTCCTCGAATTTCCTGCAGTCACGGTCAGTATCGAGACCGGTGCAGTGCCTGCGCCGTTCATGATCACCAATGTTCAACGCAGGGCGTGGTCCCGGACGATAGAAGGTCAAGGCTTCGTGTTCGCCATCCGGCTGCGTCCAGCTGGACTGGCTGTGGTATCCAACCTCGATCCCAAGAGACTTACTGCGGAGCAACCGATCACCGAAGAGACCGACCAACTTCTCTTCGGCATGCTCGGTAGCATTTCCGGGCAGGATTCGGCTGCCGACCATGCTGTACGGGCAGATTCAGTGATCACTGAGATGCTGGGGAAACGACCGGCGGCTGCCGAACATCTTCTCGCGAACGCCGCTGTCGATGCTTTGGCGCAGAGCATCGGCAGAAAACCCGGGCAATCGGTGGCAGGAATGCTCGGGGTCAGTGAACGTGCCGTGCAGAGGGCGCTGCGATCGTCACTCGGGATGGGCCCCAAAGCAGTCGCCCGACGGGTTCGACTACAAGAAGTGGTGCAACGTTTGTCGCTCCCCGCAGCCGATGCTGCCCGTATTGCTGCCGACCTGGGCTACGTCGATCAAGCTCACATGATCAACGACTTTCGCGGCGTCGCCGGAATTACGCCGGGAGCCTACCTTCGTGAACTCGCTGCACTCGGCCGCGCCTGAGTGAGGGGTGGCGAGAGCCTCTGCAACTCAGCGCACTTCTTCGGAAGTCGACCGAGCCTGCGTAGCGGAGTACTCGCTGCACTGCGCGCATCGGGTGAGCAGATCGTGTGTGCACGCGACGACGTGCGCGAGAAAGCGCTCGGCACTGGCGAGTCGAGCTTGCTGCCGTCGGACTCGGGCCAGATGGTCTGCGATGACTTCGGTTCGTTCGGGCTCGTCTCGATGAAGTATCAGGCGGATGTCGGACAAGCTGATTCCCACGTCCTGACAGGCCCTCAGCACCCGCAGTCGACGCAGGTGTTCCTCGCTGTAATCGCGGTGACCCGACGAGAGGCGTTCGGGCACAACCACACCGACGTCCTCCCAATGTCTGAGGACGTGGGTCGGAACGTCGAGTTCGCGCGCAGCCTCTCCGATCTTCACTTGCCGATGGTCTCACATTGACTTCAGGTCGACCTGAACTATTACGTTCGTTCCCATGACGATCGACAGATTCGATCTACCAGAGCCAATCTTCGTGTCCGTGGGCGGCGATAGGGTGGCGACTTACGAGCTGGCTCCCGAGGTGGACGTGCCCTCAGTGGACGTTGTGTTCTGCCATGGAACTCCCTGGTCGGCTCAGGTGTGGGCGCAGGCCGCGCGCCACCTCAGCGCTGGCCATCGTGTCTACCTGTGGGACATGCCCGGATACGGCCGGTCTGCACAGGGATCCGATGTCCGGACCGACCTGCCCACCCAGATGCTGCGCTTCGCGCTGTTGCTCGACCACTGGAGGTTGAAGAGCCCCTTCGTCGTCGCTCACGACATCGGCGGTGCAGTCGCCCTGGGAGTCCATTTACTTCACGGCTGCGATTTCGGCGGGCTTTATCTGTGGGACGTGGTGACCCTCGACCCCTGGGGATCCGAGTTCTTCAGACTCGTCGCGGACAACGCCGAGGTCTTTGCCGCGTTGCCTGCACACCTGCACTCGGCGCTGGTTACCGAATACATCGCGGGAGCGGCACATCAACGACTGGACGCAGACATCGTGGCAATGTTGACCGAACCCTGGATATCCGACGAGGGTCAGCCCGCGTTCTACCGACAGATCACCGAACTTAGTCCCGAACACACGCGGCCCATCGTCGATGCCCTTCCCCGAGTCCGCTGCAACACCTCGATCGGATGGGGCGAACAGGACCCCTGGATTCCCGTCGAACAGGCGTTTCGACTGCGGCAATTGCTGCCGGGGGAATCGTCTGTGATCACTGTTCCTGGTGTGGGTCATCTGACTCCGCTCGAAGCACCGTCGGTCACCGCTGAAGCGTTGGATGCGTGGCTAGGAATGCTTGTCCGAGAACTTCCGAGAAGCCCACGATCGTGCAGCTGACTCGCTGACATCGTTCGTCGAGCCGTTCGAGGTGCGTCTCGTGGATACTGAGTTCCGTGGTGCTGAGACGAATGGGAACGTCCCACATCGGAGGCCGAGGGGCCCAGTGGCTTCGTGAGCTGAACGAGCGACATCCATGGAGTCGCAACGATTGCTACCGGGTGCAAAGATGCGACACCGCATAGGGTTTCGGCACACAATCGAGTGGACCAAGCCTGGTGTCGAGTAGAGCCGTCATGTCTCTCCTACGCGCAGAAGGCGAAAGCCTCTGCAGTAGAGCGTGAATCCAACGGCAGCACCGACAACGGCACCGATTATGGGTTGCACTTTTGTCCACCACTCGAGGAAGAGGCCGACTCGGACCTGCAAGGTGATGTCAGCGGTAGTCGCGTAGGCCCGGCTCATTTGGCCGGGTTCTACGTACAGGGTTCCGGCCCATCCCGACACGGACGCGAGCAGACCCACCGTGAGCCCCAGTGCGGCGAAGGCAAGAACAACTGAGCGCATGGGGGCACAATATCGGTGCTGGGCAGAAACAGGTGTCGCGAACGACAAGGAAAGGACGCGCCTCGAATGTGGGACTTACACAGTCCGGGCGTGCTGCAGTTGCCGTCGGGCAGTCTCGTTCGTGGACGTGCCTTGCGTGTTCCGACACCTGACGGTCCGTTGCCGGACTTCGGGATCTACCTGCAGGGCAAGGATCCGGGCGAGTTCGAGTGGGACAGTCGATGGGTTCGTTGGCCCGACTTCCGGCTGCCGTCCGACTCGAAAGAGCTCGAGGTCGGACTACGAGAAGTATTGCGCCGCTGTGCAACCCAGAGAGTCGAGATCGCGTGTACCGGCGGTGAGGGGCGAACGGGCACCGCACTGGCCTGCCTGGTTGCGCTGGACGGTATGCCGGGAAGTGCTGCAATCGACTATGTCCGGAGCAATTACTCGCACCGCGCTATCGAAACGCCCTGGCAGAGACGCTATGCGAGGACATTCGTGAAACCGAGCTCTCTGCTCTGAGCAGAATCTGCGACCCATCACGGACAGGAGGCCTAGGCTGCGATCATGGGCCAGGTCATACGAATCGATGAGCGTCGAGCAGCGCGCGCGGTGGAACCCCTGTGGCGCGAGGTGGTCGGCAGACGACTACGCGAGCGCAGACACGCCCGCGGAGATACCCTCGCCGACACCGCCGCACGCGCAGGTATTGCGCCGCAATACTTGTCGGAGCTCGAACGCGGCCGCAAGGATCCGTCGAGCGAAATCCTCGCGGCCGTCGTCGGCGCATTGGGCACGTCGATGGCCGAAATCTCACGCCTTGCGCATCACGACCTCTCGCGTGGCGATGCGACGTTGATGGCCGCCTGACGTCCCTCGAGAACCTGATCGACGACCCCGTATTCGAGAGCAGCCGGTGCCGTCAACACCAGATCTCGGTCGGTGTCGTGTCGAAGCGTGTCCACGTCGCGTCCGGTGTGTGCCGCCAGAATTGCCTCCATCTCCGCTCGCACTCGGACGACTTCGTCAGCGGCCAAGATGAGGTCCGGGATGGTGCCGCGTCCCTGCGCCGCAGGCTGGTGCAACACCACCCGGCTGTGGGTGAGCGCAGAGCGTCGTCCCGGTGCGCCGGCAGCGAGTAGTACTGCACCTGCTGCCACAGCTTGACCCACACATGTTGTGGCAATGGGTGATCCGATGAATTGCATCGTGTCGTAGATTGCGAGCATGGCAGCGGTGTCGCCGCCCTCGCAGTTGATGTACATCGAAATTTCCTGGTCGGGGGAGTCGGCCTCCAGATGCAGCAGCTGCGCGATCATCGCATTCGCGACCCCTGCGTCGATACCGGTACCGAGATAGACGATGCGCTCACTGAGCAGATGCGAATAGACGTCGACGACGCGTTCTCCGCGCGAATCTCGGGTGATGACATTGGGAATCGTGTACGTGCTCATCGGGCCAACTCCATTCCGAACGATGCCCGTCGCGCAGGCATGACCTGATCGAACGAGTCCACGATCGCGTCGACGAACCCGTACTGGAGGGCTGCTTCCGCGGTGAACCAACGGTCGTGCAGAGAGTCGTCGAAGATCTGCTCGCGTGTTTGTCCGGTGTCGTCGGCAATGAGCCCGAGCACGGTATCTCGGGTATGACGCAGATCGTTGGCCTGTACTTCCACTTCGACTGCCGACCCACCGATGCCGGCGGATCCCTGATGCATCAGTATTCGCGAATGCGGCAGGGCATATCGCTTGCCGCGCGTACCGGAGGACAACAGGAATTGACCTGCGCTGCAAGCCAACCCGAGTGCAAGCGTCGACACGTCGCACGGCACCAGCCGCATCACATCGCGGATCGCGAGCATCGCGGGAACCGATCCGCCGGGGGAGTGAATCCACAGAGCGATGTCGGCCGAGGAGTTGTCGGCGGCCAATGTCAACAAATGGGTGGTGAGGACCGTGCCGTTGTCGTCGTCGAGGGGGCCGTCGAGCACCAGGACTCGATGACGCAGGAGTTGGTTGCGGAGTTCGGGTGGGAACATTCGTGGCGTTTCGCTCATGGTTCGAGTGTGAGTCCCAATTCGATTGCATGCCAATAGTTCTGCTGTAGGCAGCGGGTCTGCTCACAGCTTCGCGGGTGCCAGATGGACAATGGAGAGATGACTGCACTCGAGTTCTCCGAATCCGTCGTCGTCGCTGCGTCTGTCGACGACGTGTACGCCGTTGTCTCCGACATCACCCGAACAGGCGAATGGAGCCCGATCTGCCAGGAGTGCTGGTGGAACGAGGCCGACGGCGGTGGCGTCGGATCGACCTTCACCGGCCGCAATGTGGTGCCCGGTCGCACGTGGGAGACCGTGTCGACGGTCGCCGTAGCCGACCCGGGTCGCGAGTTCGCGTGGGTGGTGGGCGACAACTTCGTTCGCTGGGGCTATACCCTCGAAACCGTCGATGGCGGAACACGACTGACCGAGAACTGGAACTTCCTGCCCGACGGCATCGCCTTCTTCCACAGCAAGTTCGGCGACGACGCGCAGAAGGAAATCGACACTCGTAGCCAGGCGGCTCTCGACGGCATCCCCCGCACCCTGGCGGCAATCAAGCGAATCGTGGAAGCCGAAGCCTGATTACTGTCGGCCAGGTGCGCTGCCTGTCCACTGTTCGAGGCCGATGACGGAATCCCGCGTCTCGACGCAAATTGTGGACACTGAGCGCACCTGTGACCGATAGCCTGTCCGCATGGCAGCGACGGTTCTGCGGATGTCCACGGTTCTCGAATCACGAGGCCCGGCAGCGGCCATTGTGCTCACTGACGAGCAGGTCGCGTCCCTCGGTTCCACCAAAACGCCGCCGGTTCGGTTCACGATCGGTGGTCAGACGGTGCGCGGTCGTATCGGCCGAATGGGTGGCGAGAATTTGCTCGGACTCAACAAGAGCGTTCGCGCCACACTCGGAGTCGAGGCCGGAGACACCGTCGACGTGACGATCGAGTTGGACGACCAGCCGCAGGTGATCGAGGTTCCGGCGGCGCTGGCGACAGCCTTGGACGCGGATCCGGCTGTCCGAGCAGCGTTCGATGCGCTGGCACCGTCGACGCGAAAGGAACACGCAAGGTCCGTCGCCGACGCGAAACGCGACGACACTCGCGAGCGGCGTGTCACGGCAATCGTCCAGTCCCTGCGGCCCTGAGTGCTGCCGGCCCTGCGACGTTGCAAACGCGCGCGCGTTCGCGAGACGCTCGCGAATTGGTCACCTGGTCAATGGCGGAATCGCGCGCACCTGACGAATGCG
>NZ_NOZF01000142.1:0-78984 GCF_002258565.1 Rhodococcus sp. 05-2254-6 | reverse complement strand
GCGAAACGCGACGACACTCGCGAGCGGCGTGTCACGGCAATCGTCCAGTCCCTGCGGCCCTGAGTGCTGCCGGCCCTGCGACGTTGCAAACGCGCGCGCATTCGTCAGGTGCGCGCGATTCCGCCATTGACCAGGTGACCAATTCGCGAGCGTCTCGCGAACGCGCGCGCGTTTGCGATGGCCGTCGGGGCTCACACCACCGCAGCGGGCGTGCTCGACGCGGCGGCCGGCGTCGGGGTGTTCTCCGACGACAGGCGAGTGAGGATCTTGATCGCCGAGGTGATGTCGGACAGTGAACGGGTGAACGGAATGCGCTGTCGATCGTCGAAGGCGTACCCCGTTCCGAATCTCAGTCCGGGTGCCAGCAGCAGTCCCTGCGACTGGGCGTCGGCGACGAGATGGCTGGATCGAATGCCGTCGGGTAGGTAACACCACAGTGCCAGGCCGCCGTCGGGAACTCGAAAGTGCCAGCCCGGCAGATGATCACGCATCAATGCGACGGTGTGATCGCGGGCCGTTCTCGACGCCTCCGCGCGGACGCGTCGTACCTCGTCGTACTTACCCAACAACTCGATTGCCGCCAGTTGATCGATGATCGAGACCGAAAGTTGGCGTCGCGCATAGGTTGCGGCGACCCGCGCCAACAGACCGGCTTCGGCGCGAACCCACCCGACTCGCAGCCCGCCCCACACCGTCTTGCTCGTGGACCCGATGGTCACGGTCGCCACGTCCGGAGTGGCGGCTCCGAAGGGCTCGATATCCGGTGAACCATCGAGAGACAGATCGGCTGCAACCTCGTCGACGATGGTCAGTACGCCGTGGCGGTGCATGGTGGCGGACAGCTGTCGGCGGGTGTTCAGGGGGAGTCGGGCACCCGACGGATTGGAGAAGTCGGGCATGAAATACGCCAAAGTCGGTGCACTCTGCCGCGCGGCCCTGTCGGCGGCAGCCACGAACTGGTCGGTGTTGTCCGGATCGATGGGCACCGGGATGCAACGACCGCCGAGGGAGTGGACGAGTTCGACGACACCCGGATACGTCGGGTGCTCCACCAATACGCGGGCCCCGGGCTCGGTGAACGTCGCCAACACAGCGTGGATGGCGTCGGTGGCACCGGAGGTGACGAGTATGTTGTCGGCGGTGGTCGGCACTCCGCGCCCTCGGTAGTACGCGGCGATGGACTCTCGGAGCTCGAACAGACCGGACGGAGCGTACCCGCCCAAGTTGAAACGGTCTCGAATCTTCTCTGCCGCAACACCGTACGCGTCGGACAACAGCGGCGATGCCGACGGGGAGGCGTTGACGAATTCCAGATTCGCAGTCTCTCGGTCGCCGGCCAGTGAACCCCACGACGGCAAAGACCCCGTCGGCGAGACGTAGGTACCCGAACCTCGCTGGGCGCTGATCCACCCACCCTCGCGCAGATGCCGGTACGCCGATGCGACCGTCACCCGACTGACGTCCAAGCTGATCGACAACGCCCGCTCGGCAGGCAGACGCGTCTGCGCCGACACCTCACCGTTCTCGATCAGTCGCCGCAACTCGTCGGCGATCTCGAGGTAGAGCGGACCACCGGATCGGTTTCGCAACGTCGATGGGTCGATCCGTGCGGCCAGATCCGGGGGGTGATGGCGGAGGCGTCGAACGAGTCCATGCATGCCACTCTCGCACACTGGACTGCACTATTTGGAGTGAAAGCAGTCCATTGTGGTCATATGATCGCAATTGGCGCTGTATTGGTCCTGTCCATGGTGGGTGCAGGGTGGACTGTGGTCGCTCTGCACGAGGGCGGAAGGAGCGGGCCTGCCGGGCCGCCGCGGAGTCGTGTTCAGTCCGACTGACGCTCGTTCCGGCTCAGCGAGTCGGTGCAGAGCCTCTGGCGATGCAGCGAAACCCGATGTGGGACATGCCGGAGTCGACGGGTTGCGCTTGTCGAGCAGCGGGACGATAACGGCGGCAATAGTTCTCGGCGCACAGATGGGACCCGCCCTTGATGACCCGACGCGAGATGGTCCCGGCGGGATCGTGGCTGCCCGCGGCCGACGCGACCCGCGGATCGATCGCGGGTCCGCAGCAGGCGTGGGTGGCGGTTTCGCTGTGATCGGTGCGGTAGAAATCCGCCGTCCACTCCCACACGTTTCCGGTGACGTCGTACAAGCCGTAGCCGTTGGGTGGATACGAGCGCACGGCCGTGGTCCTACGATCGGCGACCGGTTTGAGGTTCTGCCAGGGAAACTCCCCGATCCAGTAGTTGGCCAACTGGGTACCCATCGGTGCCAGTTGGTCTCCCCACGCGTAGGCCGCGCCGTTCAACCCGCCGCGAGCCGCCCGTTCCCACTCGGCCTCGGTGGGTAGTTCCTTGCCCGCCCACTGGGCGTAAGCGTTCACGTCCTCCCAGCTCACATGCGTGACCGGATGCAATTCGCGTCCATCGATACCGGAACCCGGGCCCTCCGGATGCGCCCAGTTCGCACCCGGAATCAGCCGCCACCAGCCCTGCCAATTCGTCAGATCCACCGGGCCCTGCGTCGGAGTGAACACCAGCGAACTCGGCACCAGACGCGTTGGATCCGCATCCGGATAGTCCGCCGGATCCATCGGCCGCTCGGCCACCGTCACGTACCCGGTGGCTTTGACGAACCGTCTGAACTGAGTGACGGTCACCGGCGTCTCGTCCGCCCAGAACCCCTCGACACTCACCTCGTGAACGGGCGCTTCCTCGGGATAGTCGGCCCAGTCCGATCCCATCCGAAACCGGCCGCCGGGCACCCACCGCATACGGGGGAATGGTGGGGCAGTCATGGCGGTGATCGTACACATCGATGGGGAATGCCATTGCGCTGTCACGGAATTGAACGGCTTCGGTCGACCTTCGCCTTGTCTGTGCGCCCCCCCGAGTTCTCGCAAACGCGTGCGCGTTCGCTGAACGCGAGTGGTTTCGCGTCACGAATTTGCGCGTGTATGACGAATGCGCGCGCGTTTGCGGGATCGGGAGCCGGCCAGCGAGATCGGGGCGCGCCCGCGACACCCCAGCTCGCGGCCGCAGTACCCGTCAGTAGCGAAACGTGATGCTTGCCACTTCTCAAACCCGCTGTTATCTTGGAAACACATTCCATCAGATGGAATCGTTCATGGAATTCAGAGGAGTGGACAGTGGCATCTCGTTCCAACGAAGTACCCGTCGCAATCTCGGGTGCGGGGCCGGTGGGGATGGCGTTGGCCATCGATCTCGCCCTTCGCGGTATCCCGAGCGTGCTGTTCGAGAAGCGTTCGGAGGAGGAACGAATCGTCGCGCGCGCCAACATGACCAACGTTCGCTCCATGGAGCACTTCCGACGCTGGGGCATCGCAGATGCATTGCGCGACAACGATCCTGTGAGCCCGTTGGTCTATCGTGACGTCGCCTTCGTGACCCGTCTGACCGGCCACGAGGTCTTGAGATTCCCCCGCGCATACGAGTGGTCGGAGCGGCTGCCCATCGCATCCGAGGTCGCGGAATGGGCCCCGAACGAGGCGATCGAGAGGACGCTGCGGGACCGCGTGAAGTCCCTTCCTCTGATCGATCTCCGCTTCGAGAACGAGGTGAAGAAATTCGAGCAGGACGACCACGGGGTGACCGTCACCGTCTCCACCCCGGACGGTGAACAGACACTGCTGGCGCAGTACATGGTGGTGTCCGAGGGCAGTCGCAGCCGACTCCGTCGCGACGGACTCAACGTCCGAATGGAAGGTCACCCCAACCTCGCGCGCAGCTTCCTGTGGCACATCAAGGCTCCGGCACTGGCCGAGCTGTGGAAGGCCACACCGATGGCCTCGATGCTGCTGTTCTACAACGAGGACCGCGCCGGCGACAGTCTGGTTCCGCAGTCGGGCACCGATCACTGGGCCTACTTCTGCTCGCCCGTACCCGAGGACGTCGACGGTGACGACTGGGAAGCCTGCCGCGCCATGCTCTTTCGTGCGATCGGTGAAGAATTCGAGGTCGAGCCGCTCGCGGGCGGCACCTTCATCACCCACTCGATCCAGGCACCGCGCTTCGACTTCGGCCGCGTACTGCTGGCCGGCGACTCGGCGCACATGGTCTCGCCGATGGGCGGATTCGGCATGAACATCGGTATCGGTGATGCCGCCGACCTGGGTTGGAAACTCGCCGCGCTGCTCGACGGTTGGGGCGGCCCCCTCATGCTCCCGAGCTACAGCATCGAACGCGGAGAAGCGGCGCGCTTCATTCTCGCCGGTTGCGAGAGCAATCAGGCCGTGGGCTCCCGCGAACTGGTGCGCGACGGCATCGAGGACGACGGCCCCGTCGGCGAAGCGATCCGCGCCCAGGTGGCCGAGAACATCCAAATTCAGAAGGCCCGTCAGTTCAAGCGAATGGGCGGCCAACTCGGCTACCGCTACTCGTCGTCTCCCATCATCTACCGCGACGGAACCGACCAAACTGCACCGTCTTTCGAGGACTACGTACCGTCCTCGTACCCCGGAAACCGCGCACCGCATCACTGGCTCGCGGACGGCTCGTCGCTGTACGACCACCTGGGGAACGGCTTCACGCTCCTCGTGCTCGGCGACGTCGATCACAGCGCACTCACCGACGCAGCTGCCGAACGCAACGTGCCACTGCAGATCCTCACCGTCGAGGACCCCGACCTCACCGATCTGGGTGAATTGTATTCCGCCAACGCAACATTGATCCGCTCGGATCACCACGTCGCGTGGCGCGGCGACGCACTACCCGACGATCTCGATCATCTGCTCGATGTCGTCACCGGGTCAGTGTCCTTCGCCTGAACAGTCACACCGAACCGCAGCCACACCCAACCGCAACTCCCAACAATGAAAGGCCCACTCTCATGCCCAAAGTCACCCGTCTAGGCCACGTCGGACTGTTCGTCGCCGACCCCGAGATCATGATGGAGTTCTACTCGACATTCCTCGGAATGACCGTCACCGACCGCGACGAACGCCGCGTCTTTCTCAGTTCGCGGCCGTCGGAGGAGCACCACGAGATCCTGCTCGCGAAGAACCTCGAGCGCCACACCGATCCGCAGCAGCTCTCGTTCGTCGTCGATTCGTTGGCCGACCTGCGTGCGTTCTATGCCCAGATCGTGGAGCGCAAGTACGACATCGACCACATCAGCAATCACGGCAATGCGCTCGGTTGCTACTTCCGTGACCCCGAGGGAAACCGAGTGGAGGTGTACTGGCACACCGGAATCGAATGGCCGCAGCCGTTCAGCGAGCCCATCGACCTCTCGCTGTCCGAGGAGGAGTTGCGCAGCCGCCTCGACGAGATGGTCGCGGCGTAGGAAACCCGGCCGGGACCGCGGAGGAGAAGAGCGTTGAAAGAAGGAATGATCGCCGAGGTGGTGGCGCTCACCGGCCACAACGGCGACCGCATCGAGGGCTATTCGGCTCGACCGACCGCTGCCGAGCCGGTGGGCAGCGTCGTCGTGCTGCACCACGCACCCGGGCTCGACTTCTGGTGCAAAGAGGTGGTCCGACGGTTCGCCGAGTGCGGATACGCGGCGCTCGCGCCGAATCTCTATCACCGCCGCGGTCCCGGTCACTGGGCCGAGGTCGCTGCGGCGGCCCGGGCCGAGGGATTGGGAAAGGCCATGCCCAACGACCAGGTGATGGGCGACATCGCCGGGGCCACCGACTACGTCAAGTCGCAGCCCGGCTCCAACGGTAAGGCCGGGGTGATCGGATTCTGCTCCGGCGGACGGCAGGCCTTCCTCGCGGCGTGCGACGTGCCGGCGTTGGACGCCGCCGTCGACTGCTGGGGTGGAAGCATCGTGCCGCAGGCTCCCGATCCGACGAAGCCGAACGCCCCGTCGCGGGGAGTCATTCATCGGGCTCCGGACATGTCGGCTCCGCTGTTGGGGATCTTCGGTAACGACGACACCAATCCGGATCCGACGCAGGTCGACGACATCGAACGTGAGCTGACCAGGCTCGGCAAAGATTTCGAGTTCCATCGTTACGACGGTGCGGGACATGGGTTCTTCGCTACCGACCATCCGCATTACCAGCAGGCACAGGCGGTGGACGGCTGGAAGAAGGTCTTCGCCTTCTTCGATGTGCACTTGCAGTCCGACGCATCCTGATCGACTTTCAGGCGAGGGTCGAAACGCACAGAAAACCCGAAGGAATTGAGGGTTGTGTGATGGCCCTCACATGGCTAGTCTCGATTCCGTACCTCGGAATCGCATTCCACGAAGGCCACGCGAGTAGTCCACGAGACCGCGTGAGCACCCCGCACGCGCTCTCGAAGGAAGAACCCCAATGTCTCTCACTCCCTCCCGTCCCACCTGGGTCGGGTCGAAGTCCGCGAAGTTGATGGTCATCGCGGCAACCATGTCGGCCGTACTCGCCGGCTGCGCCGCCGAGGCGGCATCACCGACCGGCACTGCCACCGGCGGCTCGACGTCGGTAGCCACGGACCAGACCAACACGTCGGCTGTCACCGACCTGGTCGACTACACCGGAGGAACCGCAGGCGCAGCCGATCAGAGCCTCGAACCCGTCACCATCGGATGGGTCAATCAGCAGGGCGGTGCCCTCGGATTCCCGGCCGCCACCGACGGTGCCGAGGCCGCCGTGAAGTACGTGAACGAGAACCTCGGCGGTATCGACGGGCATCCGCTGAAGCTCGAGACGTGCTTCGTCGTCGAGAACGAGCAGGACGGCAACAGTTGCGGCCTGCAGCTGGTCAACGATCCGGAAGTTCGGACCGTGCTGTTCGGCTCGACCATCACCGGCAATCAGTCGTTCCTGGCGGTGAACAAGGGGCAGAAGCCGATCCTGATGGCCAACTCCATCAGCTCCACCGACGCTCAGAGCGACAACGTCTTCATCTACAACGGCAACCCGTCGTCGATCTTCCGTGGACTGACGACCTACCTGGGCACCGTGGTCGGTGCGAAGTCGGTGGCGCTGATCTACCCCCAGAACGCTCAAAGTGCTGACGGCGCAAAGGTTCTGCAGACTGCACTGGACTCGGTCGGTATCGAGGTCAAGGCCGTCGGCTTCGACCCGTCGACCACCAACCTCACCGCGGCCGCAGTGGCCTCGGGGGCATCGGACGCCGACGCCATCGTGCCGCTCGTCTCGACGCCGCCGACGTGCGTGGCCGCGGCCAAGGCCCTCGACACGCTGGCCGTGACGGCCCCCATCATCGGAGCCGGCTCGTTCTGCTTCACCGACCAGGTGGCGCAGGGGCTCGGTGGTGACGCACCGAAGTGGCAGCAGATCTCCACCCAGACCAACGTCGCCGACATGAGCCAGCCCGACGTCCAGTCGTACATCGACGCCTCGACGACCGCCGGACTGTCCGAGACGTCCCAGACCACTCCCGACGCCGCCCTCGCCTGGGGGTTGGTCGCCACAGCGACCCGATTCCTCAATGCCGCAGGCGGTTCCGAAGCAACCGCGCCGGCGATCGCCGAACAGGCGAAGTCCTTCACCGGCCCACTGCTGTTGGGTAGCGCCACCGTCGCTTGCGGCGCGAACACCGCCGAGCCGGGCCTGTGCGGTGCCCAGACTCGAGTCTTCGAATACACCGGCGACGGCTCGTACACCGCGCTCACCGACTGGCTCGAACCATCGGGCACCTGACACATCGATCTCCGACAGCCCCCACACTCTCGAGAAAGAAGACCATCATGACCGCTGTAGCCAACGACACCGTCGAACATTCCAGCCCCGCGTCGAGTCCGGAAGTCCTCATCGAACGAGCACGATCCTTCCGTGATCACCTGCTCGCAGAACAGGATTCGACCGATGCTCGCGGCACCTACTCGCCCGAGACTCACGAACTGTTCAAGGAGGCCGGCTTCTACCGCACCTTGCTCCCACAGCGTTTCGGTGGGCTCGAATACGACGTCACCTCGTTCGTCAGGATGATCATCGAAATCGCCCGCGGCTGCCCGGGTTCGGGCTGGTGCCTGTGCCTCGCCTCCGGTCACGGACTGCAGATCGGTGGATTGTTCGACGAGAAGGCGCAAGCCGAGGCGATCGGACCCGGCGGGGACTTCGCAGCCCCGATGCGCGGCGTGCCGATGGGTACCGCGACGCTGCAGGACGACGGTCGCTGGAGCGTCGACGGAACCTGGGACTACTGCTCGGGATCGCCCTACTCGACCCACGCCATTCTCGCGGTGCGCCTCGTCGAAGGCGGCGAGAAGACCGGCCAGGGCTTGGCTCTCGTTCCGCGCAACGGCTGGATCCTGCAGGACGATTGGAAAGAGCGCGCATTCGGTATGCGCGGCAGCGGCTCGAACAGCATCACCGTCACCGGCACCGCGGTGCCGGAGGAGAACGTGGTGCGCGGCAGCCTGCTGCAGTTCCGTGGCGGACTGAAGACCCCCGGTTACGAACTGCACGGCAATCCGATGTACGCAGGCCACCCTATGGGCTACCTGCAGCTCGAGATCACCTCGGTACTCGTGGGCTGCGCCTGGGCCGCGCTCGACGAGTACGAGCGCATCCTACGGACCAAGAAGACCATGGGCCCCAACCCACTTCCGCGCTTCACGTCCCCGGATTTCCAGCGCTACTGGGGCGTCGCGGCCGGCAAGATCCGTGCGGCCGAGGACATCCTGGTGAAGATGAGCCAGCACTACTCCGAGCTGTGCGCGTCGTCGGTGCAGGACGGGGGCGAGTTCGAGCCCGAGGACCTGATGAACATCAACGCCAGCACCCACCACGCCGTCAACCTCGCCTGGGAAGCCGTCGAACTGCTGTTCCGTACCTCGGGAACCAGCGAAGGCGGACGAAACGGCTCTCGCATGCAGCGCTACTACCGCGACATGTCCACGGCGCGAACCAATGTGGGCCTGCAGTGGGAGACCTTTGCACAGATGTTCGCCCAGGAGCACTTCGACCTCTCGCCGGCACCGCTCGCGTGATGGCCGGGCCCACGATTCGACACGGGCGGGCGTAGCGCATGGATACCGTCTTCCTGTTCGCTCTGCTCGGGTTGGGTACCGGCGCACTGATCGCGATGATCGCGGTCGGCGTCGTACTCAGCTGGCGCGGTAGCGGAACGATCAACATCGCGGCCGGTGCCGTGGTCATGGTCGCCGGCTACCTCTTCTGGTCCCTGCGCACCGGGTTCTTCGCCCCCGCATTGACCACTCCCGCAGCGATAGTCGTCACGCTGCTCGCGATGGCACTGCTCGCGGTCATGGTCGAGTTCGCAGCCGTCAAGCCGCTCAGATCCGCCTCGCCGCTCGCCAAACTCGTCGCGTCCATCGGAGTACTGCTGCTGCTCCAAGCAGTGGTGCAGCTCGTGTTCGGTACCGCTCCGCTGAACAGCCCCGCCGTGTTGACAGACTCGGTCGTGCAGGTCGGCGGTGTGACAGTGCCGGTGGCACAGCTGATTCTGGCCGCAGTGGTCGTCGTGATCTCGGCGGCGCTTGCCGCGCTTTACCGCTTCACCCGCTTCGGTATCGCGACCCGTGCGGCGTCCGAGAGCGAGCGTTCGGCCGTCCTGGCCGGGTTGTCGCCGTCGTCGATTTCGCTGGCCAACTCCGTACTCGCCTATGTCACGGCCGGCTTCGTGGGCATCCTGGCCGCCTCCATCGTCGGAGTCAGCGCCTCGACGCTGCCGCTGCTGGTGATCCCCGCCCTGGCCGCTGCGCTGTTCGCCGGGTTCAGCTCCATCTGGATCGCCTGCGCAGCGGGACTTCTCATCGGCATGGCCGAGTCATTGCTGTCCTACGCCTCGACCATGGACTGGTTCCCGACGCAGGACGGAATCACTCCACCCGGGTTGCAGCAGCTCACAGAGTTCCTGCTGATCGTCATCGCACTGTGGTGGAAGGGTTCGACACTGCCGCAGCGCGGCGATTTCGTCGGACGCTCGCTCCCGGCGGTACCCCGCCAGGAGCACCTGCTGCGCCGCGTCGGCCCCGTCTTCGTCGTCGGAGCGATCGCACTGCTCGTCCTCCCCTCGGACCTACGTCAGGCCATCACCACCGGCCTGGTCGCGACCGTCCTGTGCCTGTCGTTCATCGTCATCATGGGATACGTCGGGCAGCTGTCGGTGGTGCAACTCGCGCTCGCCGGATTCGCCGCGTTCGCAGTCTCGCGGCTCGGCACCGAATTCGGTCTCGGCTTCCCGGCCGCCCCGATCATCGCCGTTCTCGCGGCGACCGCACTGGGCGTGGGAATCGGAGCCGCGGCCCTGAGAGTGCGCGGAGTGACCCTGGTGGTGGTGACCCTCGCCGCGGCCGTGGCCATCGAACAATTCGTGTTCGCCAACTCCGAATGGGGCGGCGGTCAGACCGGCGCACCCGTGGCCTCACCCACACTGTTCGGATTCAACTTCGGACCCGACTCCGGCCTGCGCGGACTGGACGGCGCACTACCGAGCCCGGTGTTCGGACTCGTCGCACTGGTGGTCGCCACCCTCGCATACATGGGTGTGGTCTACCTCCGCAACAGCGACCTCGGTCGTCAGATGTTGGCCATCCGCTCCAACGAACGTGCCGCAGCCGCAGCCGGAGTCAACGTGCGGACGGTCAAGATCGTCGCCTTCGGCATCACCTCGGCTCTGGCCGGAGTGGCCGGCGTGATGTACGCCTACCAGTTCGGCACCGTCTCGGCGAACAGCTACGGGATCTCCGTCGCGCTGACTCTGGTGGCGAGCGTCTACGTACTCGGCGTGACGCTGCCGCAGGGAGCCGTGCTGGCCGGATTCGGAGCGATCGGTTCGGTGATACCGCTGATTCTGCAGAAATACGTTCTCCCCGCAGACCACATCTCCCTGTACGTGCAGCTGCTCATCGGCGGCGGTCTGCTGCTCCAACTGCGGTTCTTTCCGGACGGCCTGCTCGTGTCGAGGTCGATCAAGAAGGAACGCAAGATGACCGGTATCGACACCCTCGTGCCGGAACTGCCACGGATGAAGAGCGTGCGAACATGACGACCAACGTTCTCGAAGCCCGCAACATCGAAGTACGGTTCGGCGGCGTGCACGCGCTGCGCGGCGTCGACCTGCAGGTACGCCCGGGCCAGATCGTCGGCCTGATCGGACCCAACGGAGCAGGCAAGACCACCTTCGTCGACGCCATCACCGGGTTCGTTCCGGCCGGTGGGTCCATCGAGATCGGTGGTCGCGACGTCAGCGGCCTGCGTCCCCACGCACGAGTACGACAAGGTCTGTGCCGCACCTGGCAGGCCGTCGAGCTGTTCGACGATCTGACGGTGGCGGAGAACCTCGCCGTGGCCTCACGTCAGCCCACCGTGAAATCGACGATAGCCGGCATGTTCGGCCTCGGCATCGACGATATCGCCGGCGCAACAAAGACTCTCGCTGACGTGGGAATCGGCCACCTGGCTCGGGCACTGCCCACCGAACTCTCCGAGGGGCAACGCAAACTCGTGGGGATCGCCAGGGCGCTCGCGTCCGAGCCGGCGATTCTGTGCCTCGACGAGCCCGCCGCCGGCCTTGATACCACCGAAAGTTCGTTTCTCGGAAAGCAATTGCGCAGCCTGGGTGATCACGGAACACCGATGTTGCTGATCGACCACGACATCTCGTTCGTGTTCGGAACCTGCGACTACGTCGTCGTACTCGAGTTCGGTCAGGTGATCGCCCAGGGGCTGCCACACGTCGTGCGATCCGACCCCCGTGTGATCTCGGCGTACCTCGGTCATGACGTCGCCTCGGCAGGAAAGGACCGGACATGAGCGCAGTTCTGAGCGTCGATCATCTCTCGGCCGGCTACCAACGGTCGGTGGTCGTTCGCGACATCGGCATCGAGGTCGGGACAGGCGAGGTGGTGGCTCTGCTCGGGCCCAACGGCGCAGGCAAGACCACCACTCTCAAGGCAGTCTCGGGGCTCGTGCGTTCGTTCGAGGGCGGGGTGAGCCTGCAGGGGGAGAGCCTCGAGGCACTGTCACCGACCAACCGGGCTCGCCGCGGCATCGCCCACGTGCCCGAAGATCGAGGACTGTTCTTCGGTCTGACCGTCGCCGAACACTTCAAGTTACGCAGGCGCGGTGAGACTCTCGATGCCGACCTCGCTTTCGACTACTTCCCGGCGCTGACGAAACTGAGCAACCGTCTTGCGGGAGTTCTCTCGGGAGGCGAGCAGCAGATGTTGGCCGTGGGCCGGGCGCTCGCCCGCAAACCGGCGCTGCTGCTGCTGGACGAACTCAGCCTCGGACTCGCGCCGGTCATCGTGCAGGCACTGCTGCCGGTCATTCGCCGGTTCGCCGACGACACCGGTTGCGGCGTCCTGCTCGTCGAGCAGCACGTGGAGCTCGCCCTCGGAATCTCGGACCGGGCCTACCTGATGGCCCACGGCGACATCTCGGCCGGACACGACGCCCAGGTACTGCTGCAGGACAAGGGGCTGGTCCGAGCCAGCTACCTGGGCGGGGACCAATGGGACGCAAGCGAAGCGGACCTGGCGACAACAACCACCACCACAGAAGGAGAGAAATGAAAATAGGAATCATCGGAGCCGGACGAATGGGTCAGGCATTGGCCGGACTCTTCACTCGGGCCGGACACGACGTCATCCTCAGCAACTCGCGCGGCCCGGAATCGTTGGCGGACATCGTCGACGAGTTCAACGGACACTGCTCCGCGGGAACGGTGCAGGAGGCCGTGGACAGCACCGACCTCGTCTTCCTGGCCACCCCGTGGGGCAAGACCGCTTCGGCCGTCTCGGTCGTCGAGAACTGGGACGGCAAGATCGTCGTCGACACGACCAACAATCGAACCGCCCCCGGTCCGCAGGGCGTCATCGACATCGGCGGCCGGATCTCGAGCGAGGTGGTCGCCGAGTACGTACCGGGTGCGCGAGTGGTCAAGGCGCTCAACGTCACTCCCATCCACATCATGGCGACCACACTGTCGGCCGGAGCCGATCCTCAGCATGCGGTCTACATGGCAGGCGACGACGACGACGCGAAGAAGCTGGTGACGGATCTTCTCGCGACCATCGGCGGTGTCGCCATCGACACCGGCGATCTGCACACCGGCGGAGCGCTCCAAGGGATGGGCGGTGCGCTGCCCGGCGACATGGAGATGCTCAGCGTCCCGGCCGCCGAGGCCAAACTCGCTGCAGCCAAGAGCTAGACCCACCAACACAATTCGAGGAGAACACCATGACCATCGTTCAGTTGAGCAAGACGACCACCCTCACCGCCAAGGCCGACGAGGTCTGGTCTTTCGTCAGCGACTTCGGCGGCTACGCGTCCTGGCAGCCGCACATCGACGCCGTGGAGATGCAGGCCGACGGTAGCCGCAAGGTCGACTTCTCCCGCGGCGACTCGGTCTTCGACCGCATCGCGGCCCAGGACGACGCCGCCCGATCGCTCACCTACGAGTTGGTGCCGGGCCAGCCCGGACCGATGCAGCACCTCGCCGCCACCTTCACCGTGCGCGAAGCGGGCGACGGCTCCGAGGTGGAATACGCCATCGAGGCCGACGTGCCCGAGGAGATGCAGGACGGTGCCCGCGTCGGTATCGGAGCGGACATCGACGGTGCACTCAGCGGCCTGAACAGCAAATTCGGTGGCTGACGACGCCCCCGTCGCACTGGTGACCGGAGGAGCGGGGTTCATCGGGTCGGCTGTCGTCGACCAGCTCCGCGCCTCCGGCCACCACGTGGTGGCGCTCGACCTGCACGGTGATCCGGCGGTCGACCTGTCCGACGAACACGCCGTGCGCGCCGCCGCGCGGGCAGTGCTCGCCGAACACGGCCGCGTCGACGTCCTCGTCCACGCCGGGGTCTCGTTCCAGCGGGCGACCCTCGCCGATCTGGACGCCACCGTGCTGCGCAACGTCATGGCCGTCAACGTCGAAGCTCCGCTGTGGCTGGTCCAGGAACTCGAACCGGGCATGACCGAGCGAGGATTCGGACGCGTGGTGTTCCTCGTGTCCGACACCTTCTTCAACCCACCGCCGGTGTCGGACATGCTGCCGTACATCACCAGCAAGGGCGCGCTCATCGGTGCGTCACGCTCGCTGGCACGCTCGCTCGGCGCGTCGGGCATCACGGTGAACTGCGTGGCACCGGGCCTGACGCCACCGCCGGTCGGCGGCATGGAGCAGCACGTCAAGGACGACGTACTGCGCCGGCAGGCACTTCCGCGTCCACTGGTCCCCGACGACGTGGCCAACGTCGTCGCGTTCCTGGTGCGGCCGGAGAGTCAGGCCATCACCGGTCAGACGCTCTGTCCCGACGGCGGGTTGGTGCTGCTGTGACGTCGGATGTGTCAGTGCGGGCGGGCAAACGGATGTCGGCCGCCGACGCCGTCGCCGACATTCCCCACGGCGCGAGCATCGGCGTCGGGGGATTCGGCACCGCCGGAGTGCCGTGGGCGCTGGTGCGGGCACTGCGTGTTCAGGGTGCCTCCGGCCTGACCGTCGTGGCGAACAACTGTGGGGTCAACGGAGCCGGCCTGGCTCTGCTGCTGCACGACCGTCGCATCGACCGCGTGATCGCGTCGTACATCGGAGCGAACGACGAGTTCGCGCGGCAGTACATGAGCGGCGAGATCGAGGTGGAGCTGACACCGCAGGGCACGTTGGCCGAGCGGCTTCGGGCCGGCGGGGCGGGCATCGCTGCCTTCTTCACCCCCACCGGGGTGGGCACCCTCGTCTCCGACGGCGGCATGCCGCATCGGTACGACTCGGCCGGGAACGTGGTGAAAGCGTCCGCTGCCAAAGAGATTCGCCGATTCGGACTCGGCGGCCGCGATCGTGAGTACGTGCTCGAAGAGGGCATCGTGACCGACTACGCGCTCGTACGCGCCGCGGTGGCAGACACGGCCGGCAACGCGATATTCCGGGCCTCGGCGCAGAACTTCAACCCGGACGTGGCGATGGCAGGCCGCATCACCGTCGTGGAGGCCGAGCGCATCGTCGAACCCGGCGCACTCGATCCCGACTCTGTTCAGCTCTCCGGCGTGTTCGTCCAGCGTGTGGTCGAAGTACCGGACGAGGTGGTCGCATGACCGGCCTCGGCTGGAACCGGGACGAGATGGCGCGACGAGCCGCGCAGGAACTACGTCCCGGGCAGAGCGTCAACCTCGGGATCGGTCTGCCCACCCGCGTGGCCAACCATCTGCCGTCCTCGCTCGGAGTGACCGTGCACAGCGAGAACGGCGTCCTGGCCGTCGGCCCGACACCGCTGCCGGAATGCCTGGACACCGACCTGATCAATGCCGGAACCGAACCGATCACGGTGCTACCCGGCGCATCGTTCGTGTCCTCGTCCACGTCGTTCGCCATGATCCGCGGCGGACACATCGACGTGACGGTTCTCGGCGCGATGGAGGTCTCGTCGACCGGCGACCTGGCCAACTGGATGATGCCCGGCCACATGGTGCGGGGGATGGGCGGGGCGATGGATCTCGTTGCCGGTGCGGGCCGCGTCATCGTCGTCATGGAACACGCCGGCAAGGACGGCACACCCAAACTGGTGCAGCAGTGCACGTTCCCGCTGACCGGACGCGCGGTGGTGGACCGCATCGTCACCAATCTCGGCGTTCTGGACGTCACGCCACGGGGTTTCGCATTGCGTGAAGTGGCGCCAGGGGTGACGATCCCCGACGTGCGCCGGCTGACGGGGGCGTCCGTGATGACGTGACGAGCCCGGCCACGGGGGCGTTGAACGGTGACGTGACAGGGCCGACCAGTAAGCTCACCTCCCATGGAGGCTTTGTGAACGAGCGCGAGAATCGAGACGCCGGCCATGTGCGCGCAGTGTCCCGGGCCACCCGCATCGTCACGGCTCTGGCCGAGCATCCGTACCCGCTGGGCATCGTAGAACTCGCCCAGTTCGTTCGACTGTCACCGGCCAGTGTGCACCGCATCCTCGGCACTCTCGTCAGTGTCGGTTGGGTGGAACAGAATTCGCGCACCGCGAAGTACCGACTCGGAATGCACGCCATCGGAATCGGCAGCGTCGGAATGGTCACCAATCCGGTTCTGCACGACGCGCGGATGTATCTCTCGCGGCTGGCGGAATGGTCCGGCCACGATGCCGTTCTGAGCACCCTCGTCGGGGTCAAGGCCGTTCAGCTCTCGCGCGTGGCGGGAGCACACACCGAGTTCATCGAGTTCGAACCCGGGCATCCGCAGCCCGCGTACGCCATGGCCGACGGCAAACTTCTGCTGTCGTACATGCCGTACGAGCAGCGTCGCAATCTGTACGAGAACGACGGACTGCGGCGGTTCACGCCCAACACGATCACCGACCCGGATGCCATGGAGGCGGAGTTCTCGCGCATCCAGGAGCAGGGCTACGCCGTCGACAACTTCGAGCGGTTCGACACCGGGCGCGGAATCGCGGCCCCGGTCCTCGACGCCGATCGGCGTCCCATCGCCGCGATGCTGTGCCTGGGCAAGATCGAACCCGATCGTGATGCGGAAATCATTCAGCAGTTGCTCTCGTTGGCACGGGAGATGTCGGAACGGCTGCGCGCCGCGGGAGATCTGCCTGCGTCCGCTCTCGATATCGCAATGCCCGAGACCGACTCGGGTCACTGATTTCCCCGAAACCTTTCTGACGCAATGGCGTCCGCTGCACTCCGTCCTTCCCGAGGGTTGACGGCAGTGTTCGACGTCACGTAAAGTCGGTTGAAATAAGATTCCATTAGACGGAATCGCAATCCGAATGGACTGTCTCATGGCGACGTCGACCACCGAAACACCCGCCGCAGCGGATGCGGGACTGCTCTTCCGAAAAGTATTGGGCCACTTGCCTACCGGCGTTGTCGTCATCGCGTCGGAGGGGGCATCCGGTCGGACCGGGATCGCGGTGAACTCGTTCACCGCCGTCTCCCTTGACCCCGCGCTGGTGTCGATCTGCGTGGCCCGCACCTCGACCACCTGGCCGGCCATCAGAGCTGCAGGCCGGTTCTGCATCAGCATTCTCGCCGACCATCACGAGCAGGCATCACGCCAGTTCTCGGCGCGCAACACCGATCGTTTCGCAGGCACGTCCTGGCACGACCAGTCGGCGGGCCCGGCCCTGGACGACGCGGTGGCCTGGCTCAACTGCGAGATGTACGCCGAATACGCGGCAGGCGATCACACGATCGTCGTGGCCCGCGTACACAGTCTCAGCGCGGCCGAGGACGGCAGCGCTCTGGTCTTCTTCCGCGGCCGGTACGGACGTTTCGTACCCAACCCCCAACCCCCAACGAAAGGTGCAACACCATGAAGCTTCTCTTCTTCGACGATTTCAAACTCGGAGTCCTGCACGGCGGCAACGTGATCGACCTCAGTGGCGAAGTCAAGGACATCCCGGCGGCACACCCGCAGGACGTCATCCGCGGCGTCATCGAGGGCTGGGCCACCTACCGTGAACGCCTCGAAGCTGCAATGGCCGCAGGTGACGGAATTTCGTTGAGCGCAGTACGTATTCGCCCTCCGATCCCTCGGCCGTCGAACATCGACTGCATGGCGCGCAACTACATGGAGAACGGCACCCTGCCCGAGCGGCCGCCGATCAACGGATTCGCGAAGTCTCCCAATTCGATCATCGGCCACGGCGACACCATGGTGTTGCCCGACGTCGCAGCGACGATATTCGAGGGCGAGGCGGAGCTGGCCATCATCATCGGCAAGCGCGCGCACAACGTCTCGGCAGCCGATGCGTACGACCACATCTTCGGCTACACCAACCTGATCGACGGTTCTGCACGCGGAATTCCGCCGCGGGAGAACGCTTTCTACCAGATGAAGTCCCGGGAGACCTTCTGCCCGATCGGCCCTTACCTGGTGACCGCCGACGAGGTGCCGAACCCGCAGAACATGCCGGTCACGCTGTGGAACAACGAAGAGATCAAGCAGGAGTTCGACACAGACGACATGGCGTACAGCATCGCCGAGTCCGTCGAGTTCGTCTCGCACATGCATGCTCTCGAGCCCGGCGACATCATTGCCACCGGCACCAATCATCGTGGACTGCACGCCTTTCAGGACGGCGACCGCATCGACTTGCAAGTGGGCGACCTCGGCCGGCTCAGCGTCACCATCAGTGACGAGCTGCACCGCACCTGGGGACGTCAGACTCGCCACGAATGGACCGAAGCGGGAAACAAGGGTCGGACTCCGCCTCAGCTGAGCGGACGCTACGCCCCCACAGCCGAATGACCGCCCGATGAAAGTGCTTCGCGTGCACGAGACCCTCGGCGATTCCGAGACGTACGGAGGAATCGACGCCGGAGATGCCTTCCTGCCGCACCGCGACTCACGCGTCAAAGGTCCGGCGAATGTCGTTCCGGCAACGGCTTTCTGGCTCACCCGAGCTCGGATGGTCGACGTCCCCGCCCCCACCTCGCTCGGGTCACACACCGTTGTGGTGCTCTCGGGCGAGGTGCGGGTGGATGTACGCGACCGCAGCCCGGCTGTGCTGACCGCCGGAGACCTGGTGTTCGCGAACGTCGCCAGTCCCGAGACCCTGACGATGACCTGGGACGGCTTCGCGTGGTTGCTCTACCTCGCGCTGGACGACTGGCTGCCCGAAGCAGGCGACAACGAAGCCCGACCCGACCCGACCGTCCGGCAGGGACGGCCGTCGCTGACGTGGATCTACGACGACGGCGGAACCTCTCGGACCGAGCCGCTGCGCTGGCCGAGTGATCTGGCTCCGGTACCGCCGGTCGAGCAGTGGCCGCGTTCGCTCGGAGCATTCGTCACCCGCCGCGATTACGGCGAGGACGGGTACGTTCCGGGCGTCTGGCACAACGGGCCCAGGCCGCAGCTGGGCGTCACACTCAACGGCAGGGCCGAGAACGAGACCGGGGACGGAACGGTGACCTCGCCGGTGGCGGGCGACATCGCCTACATCGACGACGTGACCGGAGCAGGCCACGTCACGCGCGGTCTCGGTGATCGGTGGATGCTGTTCGTTACAGTCGATCCGGAACACCTGCGTTTCGTACCGGAGAAGTAAGTCCCTCGCCGAGGAGGCCCGACGTGTCGATCGCTGCGTCACCCGTGGAGTTCTCCACCGTCGGGCTTCCCTCCGTCGAGCGAATACAACGGTGGGAGGGGCACAACTCCGAGGTGCTCATCGGGCTGAGATGCCGCAGCCTGGAAGGCGGGTCCCTCGAGGCCACCGAAACCAACGTGCAGGTCGGATCGGTCGGGCTGGCCCGTGTTGTCGGAACCTCCCATGTCGTCGAGCGAGATGCCGAGCTGATTCGGCGCCGGCCGTCGGACTCGGTGGTGCTGTACTTCAGCCTGGTCGGCGATGCGTTCTTCTACTCCGAGGACGGTGTGCGCACCGTGGGCCCAGGCCAGGTTCTGCTGTGCGATGCCGACAGGGCCTTCATGCGCGGGTTCTCGCACGGCCTCGAAGAACTAGTCGTCAAGATCCCGCGCGGGGTCTACTCCGACGTCACCGGAGAGGACTCACTCGCGGCCCCGAAAGTCTTCGACTTCTCGGCGAACGGCAACGTGCACGCTGCCGCCCTGGCCGCTCGAGTGAGCCGCGCGATGCGCGCCGACGGGCCGGCGGCGCCCGACGAGCGGACGATCCTCGAACTGGTCTCCGTCCTGACCGGTGGAACGCGCAGTGACATCGGGCAGGCGCATCGCGCGGCTGCTCATTCCTACATCGAGCGCCGTCTGACCGACGCGTCGTTGTCTGCCACCGACGTCTCCGACGCCATCGGAATCAGCGCCCGGCACCTGTCCCGAGTCTTCGCAGCCGACGGCACCAGCGTGCCCAAATACATCCTCGAGCGGCGACTCGCTCGTGCACACACGGTGCTCACCTCGCCGTCGGGACGCTCGACGTCGATTGCCGAGATCGCCGCCTCCTGCGGATTCTCCTCTGCCGCTTACTTTTCCAGTGCCTTCTCGGCACGGTTCGGAGCCCGAGCATCGGACGTTCGACGCGACGCCGTGGTGCTGCGGTCGGTGCACTAGTTGCGCAATTGCGCCACCGTTGCCGATTTGCGCCGACATGACCGGGATCGATGGCCACCCACGGTGTGATGCAGGACACTGGTTTGCAAGACCCGAGATCAACGTCGGGCGCAACGAAGGGTGTGTTCCATGCCGGTGTTCGACGACGGCCAGAAGGCCACAGAGCTACCCGATTCCTCGGTGGTCGAGACCGACGTTCTCATCGTCGGCTCGGGGCCTGCCGGTGGATCCGCAGCATTGCTGCTGTCCACGCTCGGAATCCCGAACATCATGATCACCAAGTACCGCTGGACGGCCAACACTCCCCGCGCTCACATCACCAACCAGCGCACCATGGAGGTCTTCCGCGACGTCGGTATCGCAGATCAGGTACTGGCCGACGCCACCGAGCACGGGCTCGTCGGCGACACCGTGTTCTGCACCTCGATCGCGGGCGAGGAGATCGGACGCATCCGCACGTGGGGTACCGGGGCCGACCGAGAAGCGGACTACCAGCTCGCCTCGCCGTGCCTGACCGTCGACATTCCGCAGACGTACCTCGAGCCGATCCTGGTGAAGAACGCGACGATGCGGGGAACGCAGGCCCAGTTCTCCACCGAGTACCTCTCGCACGTGCAGGACGCCGACGGGGTCAGTGTGTCGGTGGTCGATCGACTCACCGGACACCGCTACACGATCCGTGCCAAGTATCTGATCGGCGCGGACGGAGCGCGTTCCAAGGTGGCCGCGGACATCGACCTTCCGCTCGAGGGCGCGATGGACATCGCCGGGTCGATGAACATCACCTTCAAGGCCGACATCGCCGAGTACGTCGGACACCGACCGTCGGTGCTGTACTGGGTGATTCAGCCCGGGTCGAACGTCGGTGGTATCGGTGCCGGGCTGGTTCGGATGGTCCGGCCGTGGAACGAGTGGCTCGTGGTCTGGGGATTCGACATCGCGCAGCCACCGCCGGTGGTGAACGAGGCAGCCGCCGTCGAGATCGTGCGGAGCCTGCTGGGCATGCCGGAACTCGACGTCGAGATCACCGGAACATCGTTGTGGGGCAACAACGAAATGTACGCCACGCACCTGCAGAAGGGGCGGGTGTTCTGTGCGGGCGACGCCATCCACCGGCATCCGCCGAGCAACGGGCTCGGCTCGAACACCTCGATCCAGGACTCCTACAATCTCGCGTGGAAGATCGCCGCGGTACTGAAGGGCCAGGCGGGCGAAGCATTGCTCGATACCTACTCCGCCGAGCGCGCCCCAGTGGCCGAGCGAATCGTCAAGCGTGCCAATCGCTCCGGCCGTGAGTTCGCAGACCTGTTCCACGCCCTCGGGGTCACCGACGCCAAGACCGAGGAGGAGATGGTCGAACGCATCGAAGAGCGTAAGGCCAACACACCGGCGGGCGAGGCCAAGCGAGCCGCGCTGGTGAAGGCGATGGAGATCAAGAACTACGAGTTCAACGCCCACGGAGTCGAATTGGGCCAGTTCTACACCTCCTCGGCTGTCGTGCCCGACGGCGTTCTGCCCGAGCCGGTACGAGACCCGGACCTGTACTACCAGGTTTCCACCGTCCCCGGATCGCACCTTCCGCACGCCTGGGTGGGCGATCACATGCACAAGCACGCGATGATGGATCTCGCGCCCTACGACCGCTTCACGCTCATCACCGGAGTCGCCGGATCGGACTGGGAGTCGGCGGCGGACAAGATCGCACACGAGTTGGGTGTGCCCCTCGAAACCGTCGTCATCGGACCCGGACGCGACGTCACCGACCTGTACTTCGACTGGTCTCGGCTGCGCGAAGTGACCGAGAGCGGTGCGTTGCTGGTCCGCCCGGACAAGCACATCTGCTGGCGTGCAGACGAACTCGCGGCAGACCCCGAGGACGCCCTGCGGCAGGCATTGACCGCGGTCCTGTCGCGATGACCTACGACTTCGCCTACGAGGCGAACCCGATGCGGGTGCGGTTCGGTGCAGGCTCGCTGTCGGTTCTGGCGGACGAGCTCGATCACCTCGGCCTGCGCCGCGTCCTCGTTCTCTGCTCACCGAGCCAGAAGGGCACAGCCGAACGCATTGCCTCGATGCTCGGAGACCGATGCGTGGGTGTGCGCGCCGACGCCGTGATGCACGTGCCCGCGGAGGTGGCGAAAAGGTCGAGTACAGAAGCGCTTTCCCTCGGGGCAGACGGCTGCATCACCGTCGGCGGCGGGTCCTCGATCGGCCTCGGAAAGGCCATCGCCCTCGTCCACGGGCTCCCGATCGTCGCCGTTCCCACCACGTACGCAGGCTCGGAGATGACCCCGGTGTGGGGGCTGACGACCGACGGGCGCAAGGAAACCGGTCGCGACATCAGGGTGCTGCCCCGCAGCGTCGTCTACGACCCCGAGCTGACGACGGGCCTGCCGGTCGACATCTCCGTCACCAGTGGAATCAACGCGGTGGCGCACGCCGTCGAGGCGTTGTATGCACCCGACATCAGCCCCATCGTCGCGCTGATGGCCGAGGACGGAGTGCGCGCACTCGCATCGGCGCTGCCGGCCATCGTGGCCGATCACCTCGATCCACAGGCGCGCAGCGACGCCCTCTACGGTGCCTGGTTGTGCGGAGCCACTCTCGGTGCCACGACGATGTCGTTGCACCACAAGCTGTGTCACTCGCTCGGGGGTACCTTGAACCTGCCGCACGCTCCGACCCACACCGTGGTGTTGCCGCACGTCTTGGCCTTCAATCAGTCGGCTGCACCCGGCGCAGTGACGGCGCTCTCGCGTGCGCTTCCCGGTTCCGGGGACCCGGCAACCCGGTTGTGGGATCTCTGCCGCGGACTCGGAGCGCCACGTTCGCTGGCCGAATTGGGTATGAAGGAGAAGGACATCGACCGAATCGCCGACGACGTGACGAGCAGATCGTACGGAAACCCGCGGCCCGTCACCCGCGAGGCCGCCGCAGCCATTCTGCACGTAGCGTGGGCCGGCGACCCGCCGACCGACATCGGACAGTGAGAGAGACCATGACCGAGCAGACCATGACCGGACAAGCCCAGGACGCCGTCGAAGAGCGGTTGGTGGAGAACGTACTTCGATCGTTCGACGACTGCACCGACCCCCGGTTGAAGCAGGTGATGACCTCGCTGGTGCACCACCTGCACGGATTCGTCCGCGACGTGCGACTGACCGAACAGGAGTGGAACACCGCCATCGGCTTCCTGACCGAGGTCGGGCACATCACCGACGACCGCCGTCAGGAATTCATTCTGCTCTCCGACGTCCTCGGGGCGTCGATGCAGACGATCAACGTGAACAACCCGGCCTACGAGGATGCGACCGAAGCAACCGTGTTCGGACCGTTCTTCGTCGACGACGCACCGCGGATCGAGAACGGTGGTGATGCATCGGGAGGTGCTGCAGGACAACCGTGCTGGGTCGAGGGAACCGTGCGCGACACCGCCGGCACGCCGATCCCCGGAGCGCGCCTGGAAATCTGGGAAGCCGACGAGGACGGGTTCTACGACGTTCAGTACGACGACGCGCGCGTCGGCGGTCGAGCGCATCTCTACAGCGACGACGAAGGAAACTATCGATTCTGGGCGTTGACGCCCACGCCGTATCCCATTCCGCACGACGGCCCCGTCGGCCGGATGTTGGCCGCGACCGGCCGCTCGCCGATGCGTGCGTCGCACCTGCACTTCATGGTCTCGGCACCGGGGATGCGGACGCTGGTGACGCACATCTTCGTCAGCGGCGACGAACTGTTGAGCAGCGACACCGTGTTCGGAGTCAAGGAGTCCCTGATCAAGGACTTCGTCGAGCAGCCGTCGGGAACACCGACGCCGGACGGTCGCGACGTCGGTGACAAGACCTGGGCCAGAGCGGATTTCGACATCGTGCTCGCTCCGGCCGAGATCTGAGACCGCCGGTCCGGACGGTCGGTCAGTGGTCGACCGACCGCCTGGCGGTGATCGAATCGACGAACGGGGTCAGCAGCAGCGCCAGATCGTCGGCCGCTGCAGCGATGTCCTCGGGCGGTTCGGGGATGTAGCTCAGGGCCAATCGGACGATGGCTTTGCTGATTACGTCGGCCTGTCGTGGGCTCGCGCCCACCCATCCGCGCTGGAAGGTCTCGGACAGACGCTCACCCGCCCGCTCGATGAGCACCTCGCTGTCGGTGGTGATCAGGCGCAGAAGATCTTCCGGTGCGTCGCCGCTGTGCAGCGACCGGACGAGCGGATCCAGGCCGCTCAGCTCGAAGAACGACGAGAAGCCCTGCCGCAGAGCGGCCGACGCGTCGTTCTCGTGCTGATACAGAGCCGTCTCGCACATGGCCACGAAGAGGTCCGTCAATCTGATGGCGTACCCCTGCGCGACGCCACGCCGCGAACCGAACTCGTTGTACAGGCTCTGCCTGCTCAGCCCTGCAGCCTTGGCGATGTGGCTCATCGTGACGTTGCGCCAGTTGCGCTCGTTCAGCAGCTCTCGCAAGGCGTCGAGCGCGGTATCGCGCGCGAGAGCGGATGCGGCTTCACGGTATCGACCGGGGGTCGACGTCTGTTCGGCTGCGGGCATGAACACGACTCTATCGAACGACCGCATGGGGCCGATCCAGCCAATCTTCTCCGAGGAGTTCCCGATCGATGGGGTCTGCGCTCGCGATGAGGGATCTGATCTGTCGGATGTCCTTGGGGAAGCCGACGCCGATGGCCCCGACGAGCGTGTCCCCGCGCAGCGCACAGGCGGTGAAGCGGCGTTCCTCGATGGAGCCGCGAACTACGACGTACTCGTCCTCGGCACCGGTCCATCCCGCGAACTGCAGGTTGAGCCCGTGCTGAGTCGACCAGCCCAACGGCACGTCGAGACTGCCGACATCGAGACCGAGTATGGACCGTGCTGCCCGGGTCGCCTGATCGACGGCACCGTTCCAGTGCTCACTCCGATAGGTGCCGCCGAGAATCGTGTTGGGGACCTCGGCCACGTCGCCCGCCGCGTAGACGTTCGGCCTGGATGTCCGCATCGCCGCGTCGACCAGGATTCCCGACGCGGTCTCGAGGCCCATGTCCGCCCCGAGCTCGACGTTGGGCACCGAACCGGCGGACACCAGGACGGTGCCGGCCGACCACGAGCGTCCGTCCCGAGCGGTGGCACGGAGGGTGCCGTCGTCCTGCTCGTCGAGACTCGTCACGGTGACGTCGGTGTGCATCGTTATCCCGTTGTCCGTGTGCAGGTCTCGGTACATCTGCGAAATCTTTGGCGGCGCGATCCGGCTCAGCGGAGCCGATGCCGCTTCGAGCACCGTCACCTCGGCACCGAGCGACCGGGCTGCTGCCGCCGCCTCGCACCCGATCAATCCGCCGCCGATCACCAACAGCGATCCGGTGCGGAGGATGTCGGCATGCAGTGGTGCGACATCGGTGGCGCTGCGAAGCGTGAACACGTGACCCGGGAAATCGAGTTGCCGAGCCCGAGAACCCGTTGCCAACAGCACGGCGTCGTACGGGATCGGATCGCCCTGATCGAGCTCGACGGCCGAGTCGGTGACGGCGACGGCGGTGACGCCCGTGCGGACGTCCACGCCCTCGATGGCTGCACCCAACCGGACCTGATCGACCGACTTGGTGCCCATCAGCAGCTCCTTGGAAACCGCTGGACGACGGTAGGTGGCCTCCTGCTCGCTCCCGATCAGCGTGATGGAACCCGTGAAGCCCTCGGCCCGTAGCACTTTGGCGGCGGTGTACCCGGTGGCACCGGTACCGACGATCACGACCTCGGCGGGTTGCCCAGTAGTCACCCGCGCTCTACCTCGACCATCTCGAAATCGGCCTTGGCCGCGCCGCAGTCGGGGCACGACCAGTCGTCGGGAATGTCGTCCCAGCGCGTGCCCGGCTCGATGCCGTCCTCGGGCCAGCCCAGCTCCTCGTCGTACTCGAATCCACATTGAACGCAGCGGTAGAGCTTCATGCCTTACTCCTGAAGTCGATTTTCTCGCGGACACCGCAGTCGGGGCACGGCCAGTCGTCGGGTACGTCCGACCACGGTGTTCCTGCCGGAAAGCCCTCTCGCGGTGCGCCGTTGGTCTCGTCGTAGACGAACTCGCACACCGGGCACTCGAAGGCGGCCATCACTTCGCTCCGTGCGCGGCGAGGATCTTCTCCCGCTTGGACGGCTGAATGTTGACCTTCGTGATGTCACCGTCGTAGTGGTCGAGTACGCGGTGGTCCATCACCTTGCGCCACACCGGTGGGAAGTAGGCCAGCGAGATCATGCTCGCGTAGCCGCTCGGCAGATTGGGTGCCCCGTCCATGCTGCGCAGAGTCTGGTAGCGGCGGGTGGGATTGGCGTGGTGGTCGCTGTGGCGCTGAAGGTGGTACAGAAAGATGTTGGTCACGATGTGATCGGAGTTCCAGCTGTGCTCGGGAGTGCAGCGCTCGTAGCGGCCGTTCTCCTTCTTCTGACGCTGCAGGCCGTAGTGCTCGAGGTAGTTGACCGTCTCCAGCAGCGAGAATCCGTAGATGGCCTGAATCACGAGGAACGGCAACACGATCGGACCGAACACCGCGATCAGAACCCCGTACAGAACCACCGACATCAGCCATGCGTTGAGCACGTCGTTCTGAATGCTCCACGTGCTCTTGCCCAGTCGCTCCATGCGCGTCTTCTCCAGCTCCCAGGACGACTTCAGGCTGCCCCACACGCTTCGAGGCAGGAAGGCCCAGAAGCTCTCGCCGAACTTCGAGCTCGCCGGATCCTCGGGAGTGGCGACGCGAACGTGGTGGCCGCGATTGTGCTCGATGTAGAAGTGGCCGTAGAACGTCTGTGCCAGAGTGATTTTCGACAACCAACGCTCGAGGCTGTCCTTCTTGTGGCCGAGCTCGTGTGCGGTGTTGATACCGACGCCGCCCATCACGCCGATACTGATGGCCAGGCCGATCTTCGAGATCAGGCCGAGCCCGCCGTCGATGCCGAGCCACGACAGGTTGTTCGCCGACCACAGGTAGCAGGCGAACACCAGGCTGGCGAGCTGGAACGGAATGTAGGCGTAGGTGCAGTAGCGGTAGTACTTGTCCTCCTCCAGCGCCTTCATCACCTCGTCGGGTGGGTTGTCACCGTCGGGACCGAAGAAGCGATCGAGGATCGGGAGCAGTCCGTAGACCAGCAGCGCGCCGATCCACCACCAGACCGGCGACACAGCGGTCCAGCCGAGCAGGTTGAAGGCCCACACCAGGCCGGTAGCCAGGAAGACCGCCGTGGGTGGGATCAACCCCATCAGCCAGAGGTATCGCTTTCGGTCGTGCCACTCGGCGACCGGCGCCTGCGCCTGGTCGTCGACATTCGATGCGGTCATCGTCACTCCTCGTGTAAGGCCGATCACTGTGGATTGGACATTACACGGAATTTGTCAGCTCGATGGACAAATTGGCTGATTTGTACAAAAACAAGTCGTGTCGCGGTGAGGGGGCGTCGTTTGTACTCTCAGCCGGAAGCGAAAGGGATCCGCACCCAAAATGAGCCTCGACCACGACCACCCGGACGTTGAACGCCGCAGCCCTCGCGGTCGAACCGGTCGACGCATCCTGCTCGGTTTCGGTGTGTTCGTCGTCGTGGCGCTCGGACTCGGTGCCTGGCTCGCGTACACCGCGCGTGCCGCATACACCTCCCTCGATCAGGCCCGCGAGCATGCCCAGGCAGCGAAAACTGCACTGCTGAACGGGGATACACAGAAGGCCGGAACCTCCGTGTCCGACGCGGTGCGCACCTCGACCCAGGCGAAGGACGCCACCGATTCGCTGATCTGGACGGCGGCCGCGGCAATTCCGTACGTGGGTCAACCGCTGGACGTCGTCTCGCAGATCACCGACGTCGTCAACGGGCTGAGCGTGGATGTGCTGACACCCTCGGTGGAGGTGGGCACCACCCTCGATCCGAGTCGGCTGCGTGGGCCCGACGGTTCCATCGACATCGCCGCCCTGCGCGACGCGTCGCCTGCGCTGTCTCGGGCGGCGGCTGCAGCGGAGGTACTCGATGCCCGGGCCGAGGCAATCGAGGAACCGACATTCGTCGATCGGGTCGGTGAGGCGCGAACTCGGTTGCAGGATCAGACGCACGAGCTGACGTCCCTGCTGACGAACACGAACATCGCGGCCGAGGTTCTTCCGGCGATGCTCGGGGCGGACGGCCCACGCAATTACTTCTTGGCCTTCCAGACACTCTCGGAATCCCGCGGAACAGGCGGATTGATAGGCGGATTCGGCATCGTGCGCGCCGTGGACGGGAAGGTCGCGGTCGACTCGTTGGCCAGCAATGCCGAGCTTCGGATTCCGTACGACCCCATCGATCTCGGCCCCGACTTCTTCGACTTCTACGAGAGCCGCTTTCAGCCCACCCAGAACTGGCAGAACAGCAACGTCAGTCCGCACTTTCCGTACGCGGGTCGGATCTGGCAGTCGATGTGGGAGCAGGAAACAGGCGAGCGTCTCGACGGCACGTTGGCCACCGACCCGGTTGCCCTCGGCTACATCCTCGACGCCGTCGGACCCATCACGATGGGCGACGGCGAAGTGATCGACGGATCCAACGTCGTCCGGATCACGCAGTCCGACGCCTACTTCCGCTTCCAGGACGACAACAGCGCGCGCAAGGCCTACCTGCAGGACATCGCCGCCCGGGTGGTCGCGAAGATGCAGGGCAACATCGGCTCTCCCAGTGCGCTGCTCGAAGCACTCGGCAAGGCCACCATCGAAGGTCACATCTCCGTGTGGAGTGCGGACCCGGCACTTCAAGCGATCCTCGGTCCGACCGAGATCGGCCACGAAGTTCCCGACAGCCCCGACCCGTACGCCGCGGTGGTGGTGAACAACGGTGCGGGCGGCAAGCTCGACTACTACCTGCAGCGCAAGGTCACCTACTCCGCGCAGTCCTGCGAGGGCCCGACGCGCACCACCCGCGTCGTCGCCGAGATCACCAACAACGCTCCGCTGCAGGACTACACCACTTACATCGCCGGCAGGCAGAACGACTCCACCCGATACGACGGACCGCCGGGAACCAACCGATCGGTGGTGGCTCTGTACGCAACTCGGGGCGCAACGTTGACCGATGCCACGATCAACGGAACTCCACTGTTTCTGCTGACCGCTGCCGAACGGGGCCATCCGGTGTTCTACGTGCCGGTCGTCATCGAGCCGGGACAGACCAAGACCATCGAGTACAACCTCGTCGAACCGACCGTCGCCGGCGAAGCGCAGGCACCGGTTCAGCCGCAATCGGCGCCGGCACCGACCGAAGTGGACTTCCCGGACTGCTCGTGATCGCCGGTAGGGCAGAATCCCCGGCGTGCGAAGAACTCGACTGTGGATCGCCGGGGCACTCGGGGTGGCTCTGGTCGCCGCGCTCGTGGCAGGACCACTGAAGAAGCCGGCGCTGACGGTCCGCAACGCACACTGCTTCGGGTGGAGCGTCAACGACACCGGCCCACGATTGGTGACGCTGGGCGACTCGATGGCGCAAGGCAATTCACGCGTCGACTGGGGGATTCACGGCAACACGTCGTGGTATTCGTATCTCGTGTGTGGAGACGATTCTCGCGCAGCCGACGGTGGGAATCTGGGAATCAACGGCGCGACGACGACGCAGATCCTCGCCCGAACCGACGACGCACTGGCAGCGAACCCGGACATACTCGTCGTCAACGGAGGCACGAACGACCTGGCCCGGTCGGTTCCGCTACCCCGGATCATCGACAACCTACGCACGATCCTGGACCGCGCACGCGACGTCGACACCGTCGTGATCGCCACGGTGCCGTCGTCGCGCACGGTCAGCGCAGACGACCTCAACGACGACATTCGAGCACTGGCCGCCGAGCGCGGCATACCCGTCGCCGGGTTTGCGCCGCTGCTCGGACGTCCCGGAGCCACCTTCGACGGGGTGCACCCCACCGCGAGTACGGCTGCGGCCATGGCGGCCGCGGTGGTTGTAGCCGTGGACGCATCGCGGACGTAGCCGTGCTGGTTGCCAGCGTTCAGAAGCGTGAGCCGAACGCGGGATTCCGCCGATCAGAGTCGGTAGTGAACGCTGAGGTGCGGGCTGCCTGTGGATAACCCCGAACTATCCACAGGTTTCGAAAACAGCACTGGCGCAGGCGTCGTCGATCGTTCACCGTATCGGCATGGGGGTACACACAGCGGTCGACCTGATGGCTCGGGGGATGAGCCGCAGCACCATCTCTCGCAGAACTGCGTCCGGGCAGCTGATTCGAGTGCTGCCCGGAATCTATGCGACGAACAAACCCGAGTACATCGACCTGTGCACAGCGGTAGCTCTGTGGAAGCCCGGCGCTGTGCTCAGTCATCTGACCGCTGCGTGGGTGTGGGGGTTGATCGACGAGGAGCCGACGCAGGTTACGGCGACAGTGCCGCCCTCGACCCGGCAGCACGCGCCGGAGTGGGTGAAGATCCATCGACGACGCGTCCCCGAGGCGGACCGGTGCCGAGGTCTTCCGGTGGTGACGTTGGCCCAGGTGTTCGTCGACGTCGCTGCAACCCTGACGGGTGAGGAGTTGGAGCGGTTCTTCGACACGGCAATCGCGCGGCCGGCTCTGCGACGTCGAATCGCGACCGAATGCGAACGATCTCGCGGGATGCACGGCATGAAGGCAGTACGGAGACAGTTGCGTCTGTGCTGCCTCGGTACCCGATCCGAGGCCGAGCGAGTGGTGGCTCGGGCACTGTCCGCTCGACAGTTCTTCATGGAGATCAATGCGCGGGTAGGTCCGTATTTCGGCGACCTCGTGGACTTCCGGGCACGGGTGATCGTCGAAATCGACGGACGCGAGTTCCATACGTCGAGCCGAGCGTTCGACGGCGATCGTCGACGCCAGAACCGGCTGGTACTTGAGGGGTGGCTGGTTCTGCGCTACTCCGCTGTACAGGCGTTGGGCGAAACGCGACGCGTGGTCGACGAGATCATCGAGGTGGTCCGGCGTCGTCGACGTTCGATCGATGCAGTCGGTCGAGCGCTGCCGCGGACGTGAGCGTTCAAAAGCGTGAGCCGAACGCGGGATTCCGCCGATCAGAGTCGGTAGTGAACGCTGAGGTGCGTGATCAGAGGCGGCCCTGTTGGACCGCGATGACGACGAGGGCAATCACAGCAATCGTGAGGATTGCTAAGAGCGCCAAATGAATTGGATCAGTGGAACCTGGCGGTCGAACCCCGTTCGAACCCCTTTTCTGGAGCATGTCACAGACTGTAGGTCACTTTCTCGGATTGTGCACAGTATGAGTGGTACAACCGAAAACCACTCCTCTGCGAGCTCGAACATATGTTCGATAGCGAGTAGGGTCGAGCGCGGCGGAGCTGGGAGGGAAGCCCGGCTCCGCCGCCCGATCGGTGCCCCGCAGGCAAGTTCTCGAGTTCGCAGACCGGGTGATTCGTCTGTGGTTGACTTGGCCCTCCAGGTCGGGATACCAGGAAAGCTCTGCAAGGTGAACGGTCTTCGTCAGTGGTGGTCGCTTCCCGTCGACTACGGGTGGAACGTTGCGTATGCGCGTTCACAACGAGGCTTGGACATCACCAGGGTTCTCATCGGAATTCTGTGTTGGCTCTACGCCGGTGCCGCGGCGATCGCTCTGAGCATTCCGGGATTCGCCGACAGCAGCCTCGCACGTTTGCCCCTGTGGTTCACCGTTGTCACGACGGTCCCGGTGGGGTTGATCTGGTTGATCGGCGGCTGGCCGAGCTGGCGCGTGTCGATCGCGTTCGTGCTGTACGCCGATGTCGTGCTCGCGGCTGTCCTGCTCACCACCGATGGACCGTCCGCGGTACTGCCCATTGCAGCCCTGTTCACGGTCATGGGCGCTTACGTCGCGGGGTTTCACGGTCCCAAGCTGTTTGCGTTCCATCACGGCTTCGCATTCGTCACCGCCGTCGCCCTCTACGTCTCGGCAATGGTGAACGACCCGGCGGAGCGTCTACAGACCAATCTCTACTTCGTCATGCTGATCCTGGTGATGTTCGCGGGACCGTTGATCGGGCATTCCTTCCTCATGTTGTTGCGCCGGGATGCCACCGGCGCGTTCTACGATCCGCTCACCGGCCTGCGGAACCGTCGGGGATTCGATGCGGCGATCGGCAACCTGGAATCTCGATCCGGTGCGAACATGTCGCTGGTCGCCGTGGTCATCGACATCGACAACTTCAAAGCGGTCAACGACAGATACGGCCACGAGCATGGAGACGCGGTCATCCGGACGACAGCGAATCGCATCCTCGAGGTCTTCCCGGCACCGGCCGTCACGGTTCGACTGGGCGGCGAAGAATTCGCGGCCGTGTGTGTCGACGACCTCGATACGGTCGTCGAACAATCGGAGCGATTACGAGTTCGTCTGTGTGACAGCACCGACCGGGCACCGTTGACCGCGTCGTTGGGCATCGCCCATGCCGTGGTCGAGACGGGGGACGTCGAGTCCGCTGTCAACGAACTGCTGGGCCACGCCGACGAGGCGATGTATCACGCGAAGAGGCTCGGCGGCGACCGCGTCGCCCTCTACGGAGGCGATTCGCTGTCGAGCGGTGACGTGAACGAACTGCAGTGACGACGCCGAGCCGAGGTCCGTGTCGGAACCCGGCTCGACGCCGTCGATCGTGCTGTGAACGAACTGCTACGCCACCTCTGCCGCGAGCGCGGACTGCGTTCCGACGTCGAACACCGGGTTGGTCAGGTGCACATCGAGGCTGTTTCCTGGGCCTGCGATGATGCCGTTGAGCACCGAGGTGAACGCGCCGCAGTTCTGGAACTGCGGAATGGTGTAAGTGCCCTTCACGTGGGCATCGGCCTGATTGTTCTGGATCAGATCGATCGCGTCGAGCGAACCGGTCAGTTCGGCAGTGGTCTCGGCGGTGACGCAATTGCTACCCGCGGGAATGAGATCGACCGACGCCGACCCCGCGGACCCGGTGTCGATACCCAGAGGCTTCACCGAGTCGATACGAATCTTGAAGCTCTGCTGGACGGCGAGATCCAACGTGGGTGCCTCCGCGGGACCGCCCTGGGTGAGGGTGCCCGACACCGGCGTCGGATCGACGATCGAAATGGTGAAGTTCGCCAACGTTGCAGGGCCGAGTTTCAAGTCGGCCGATGCCTGCGGCAGTGCGAGCGTGCCGGTCACCGTCCCGCCGACCAGGTCGACGTCCGTGACGAGGTCGGTGGTGGGGAAGACGACCGGCTGACCGGTCTTGGCGATGATCGTCGTCGTGTCTGCCTGAAACGTGATCGGAAGCGTGTCGGCAGCGTTGGCCGGGGCGGCCACCATCGTCGCCAATGCGACGGACGAGGCCAGTGCCGCCATTGTGACGACAGTCCTGTTGCGGATTTTCACGTGCTCTCCTTCGAGGAAATGGATTGTGCTGGAACGTAATCGGAGGATGTCGATCAGGACAGTGTGAAGGCCGGATTCGGCTGGACCGACAGGCTGTCGACCGTGCAGTTGCCGGACATGGGCTGGTCGGTCGAGGTGAGGGTGTTGGTCATGTTGTCGAACGAACCGGTGAGGGTGGCCGGGCCGCAGTTGTATCCGACGAGCGAGAAGGCCACGTTGGAGACCTCACCGGTGGTGGCACTGGTGGGGGTCAGAGTCCACGGCAGGTTCTTCAGCTGCGGCAGGCCGCACAGGCGGTTGGAACCGGTGATCTTCGCGTCGGTGATCGATGCAGAGGAGCCGTCGGCGCTGGTGCTGCCGGAGAGTGTGATGGAACAGCTCACGGGAACTCCGAACGAGGCGGGCGTGCTCACGACGATCGTGCCGGGTGCGGTGAAGGCGGTTCCGGCCGGAGAGATGGTGGCGGCACCGGCATCGGCGGCACCGACTGTCGCCCCGGTGATGGCAACGGCGGCGAGTACGGCGGCGAGTGTACGAGAGCGGGTCGGCGGGTTGAGCGTCATCGATCGATCCTCCATGTCCAGGACGGCTCCGGGAGCCCACGCGGGCGGCCGGTGGCGGCCGGTGCTCCGGCAACCGGGATGGACGTTAGGTGTGCGAACCATATGTCGGAATTGCTTCGTTTCAAGTCTGTGAGAAGTCACAATACGGTCGGTATGTTTGTTGTTTGCCGTGGTAACGAAAGTGGGCTTCGGTTCCGAAAGTCCACTCCGTCATGGGTTTTCGGCCCGATTTCGAGCTCGGAGGGTTCCGAGCCGCGCGGCCGACCCAGCGGAAGTTCCGTTATCGGAGCGTTATGCAAAGTTATCCAAACGAGATAGTTGTGGTGTCTGTCGTGATACCTCCGTCGTCCAACATTGAGTCAGCGAGAAGAAACTACGAGAATCAGGTTTGAAGATCAGCCAACCCCCACGTGACGGGGGTGGTTTTTTCGTGTCAAACTGTGGTGTGACGTTCGCGCTGGCCGAAGCAGGATCTGCAGTCGACACGGACACGGGAGAGCTGACGGTGCAACCGTATTTCGCCCCGGTCTGTCGGCTGGACAACGGCGCGCTCGCAGCGATCGAAGTTCAACTGCGAGGTCCGCAGAACGGTCCGCTCGCATCCGCCGACGCGCTCAAGCGCGCAGCCAGAGCAATGGACGCCAAGCGCGAACTCGACGCCCTTGCGTGGGGAGTGGCTCGGGTAAACCAGTCGGTGCGGTTGCCGATGCTCGTCTCCATGGACGTCGACTCCCTTGCTGCACTCGATTCCGCCACCGAGGAACAGTTGCGCCGCGACATCGTGGTCGTCACCGAGGCGGCACTCGTCGACAGTCCGGCCCGCACCCTCGCTGCGATCGACAAGGCCAGGCGTGACGGCAAAGTGGTGGCCGTCGATGACGTCGGTCGTCGACCGCAGTCGATGACCCTGCTGCCGCTCATCGAACCCGACGTGATCATCCTCGCTGGATCGATGGTCTCCCGGCGTCCCGATCTCGCCACCGCACGTACCGCTCACGCCGTCTCGGCTCAGGTGGAACGAACCGGCGCGGTGGTGGTCGCCAGCGGAGTCGACACGGCACTGCACCGCACTCGCGCGCTCGGACTCGGAGCGACCTACGGGGTGGGTGAGCTGTATCCGGCGGCCGAGACCACCGAGGAGCTCCCCGCGGACGCCGCGGAGGTGATGCCGCCGTTCCCGACCTGGAGCACACCTGCTGTCGCCGCCGAGTCGCCGTACGCCATCGCGTCCGCGGGAAAGACAGCCACCCGCAGCACCAAGCGTCTACTGGTGGCGATGAGTACCTCGCTCGAGATGCAGGCTGCGGTCTCAGGTCCGGAAACGTTGGTACTCGGTACTTTTCAGCGAGCAGAGCACTTCACCTCGAGCACCCGTGCGCGTTGGGTCTCGATGGCCGAGCAGATCTCGTACGCCGGCGTGTACGGCGTTGGCATGGGCTACGTCCAAGAGGGCGGCATCATGCATGCGCCCCTCGACCCGACGGATCCGCTGGTGGAGGAGTGGAACGTGGTGGTGTTGGGTCCGCACTTCTGTGGAGTGCTCGCAGCGATCGATCTGCACCGCGGCGAAGTCGACGCCGATCGTGAGTTCGATTACGTGATGTCGTACGACCGTGCGACAGTAGTTCGTTGTGCGCGTGCGATTCTCGCGCATTTCTGACGCAACGACGACCGCGTTCCCGGACGGGATGTTTCGGGCAGCCATGGCAGGGCATACGGCACAGCAGGTGATGAAGTAGTCCGGACTGCCCCATTGCTCAGGCCCCGTGCGTTGAAAAAGCAGCGTACGGGGCTGCCTGAACAGTTACCGCGCGGTCGAAGCCATGTCCACCAACTCCTGAGCGATGTCGCGAAGCTTTCGGTTGGAGTCCTGCGATCGGTCTACCAGTAGCGCGAACGCCGCATCCGCGCTGATGCGATGCGTTGCCATCAACATTCCCTTGGCCTGTTCGATCGGTGCTCGCTGCGAGAGCGCCCGTCCGATAGCGTCCGGTAGCCCGAAGTCGGTTGCGTTCGCTGCGGTCATGCAGACATTGTTGCGCGACTTGCTCCGGCGCAGGTCAGACCTGAGAAGACGCGCCGAAAAACCGTCGAACAGAGTTGCCCACGTTACCGACTTCGTAGTGTTCCGTGACCGCGGTGTTACAGAGCTTCGGCGCTGTCAGGCGGCGGGATTGGACAGCGGCCGTCCAATCAGGAACTCGAGAGTGCGGTAGGCGTCGGTCCGCCGCCCGTTGCTCGCATTGTCGTGATACGCGGCACCGGCGACGACCACGCCGACCGGAATACGGCCGGACTCGATATCGCGCGCCGTCTGCTCGGCGCAGTTGCGCAACACCGGGCAGTCGGCGCACAACCGCCATGCCTTCTCTGCGCGCTTGCGTCCGTGCCGAGGAAGTTGTTGCGAGTCGTAGGCATCCATGTCTTCGATGCACGCACCCTTGAGGCGCCAGACCTGGTCATCCGTCATCGTCATGATCCGTTTCGCGTCGTGCCGATCGTTCCAGGACCCATGTTCCCCGTCACGCGGAACTCGAAACACCCAAATGCCTTGCGCCGCCGCAGGCCCGCAGGGTCAGACAGGACGACGAGCGGCGACCCGCGACGCTGCGGCCGCCGCCGCGATGGTCACCAGTGCGCCGAGCACGATCGCAGGGCCTTCACCGGGAGCCAGGACGCCGCTCTGCGCGCCGAGCGTCACGGCCGAGACCGGAACGCCCAGCTGGGCTGCCGCGAGTATCCCGAGTCGGGTGGGCTGGCCGGTCAGGCGCATCGCACCGTGCACCGCGATGGCACCGAAGCCCAAGACGAGCCCCAGCACGATCATCTTCGGGTGACCGGCGAGGGCACGCAGATCGAGGGATGCACCGAGCCAGACGAAATACAGTGGTCCCAGAAATCCTTCGGTGATGGCGAACAGTTGTTTGGCAAGGCGACGCGGTTCTCCGATGGCGGCAATCGCCAGGCCGAAGCCGAAGCCGGCCAGCATCACCGTGGCGTGAGTGTGGACGGCGAGTGCCGCGAGGCCGAACAGCAGAACCAGGTTCAGTCGCAGTTCGAGCGCAAGTTTGCGCTGAGCAGACACCCGATGCACGCGCCGGCGCAGTCCCGAGATGTCGAAGTGTCGCAGGACGACGAAGATCACCGCGGCAGCGAGCAGAACCGTCGCAGATCCCAATGCGGCCGGACCGGCCCGCTGTGGATCGATCACGAGGGGCAGCGCGACGATGCAGACTGCATCGGCGAGCGCGATCTGCGGCAGGAGGGCCATCAGGCCCGGAGCGGTCATGGTTGTGGACTCGACGATCGGCATGACGACAGCGGCCGAGGACGACGCCATCAACACCGCGTACAAACCGAGATGAGGCGGAGCGAACGCTGCCGAAACGGCCCAGCCGAGCGCGGTTGCGAGCAGCCCGACGGCCACCGCCCGAGCGGCACCGACCCCGAGACCGATGCGCAGTCGCGGGTCGCGAATCGGAACCTGACTGCCGGCCACGAACATGACGAGCGCAAAGCCCACCTGCGCGAGGAAGCTCAGCGTCTGCTCGCTCGGGTCGACAACGCCGAAGCCTGTGTAACCGAGTGCAATTCCGGCGACGAGTTCTCCGATGACGACGGGTATCCGAAGCCCGCGTGGAAGCGCCAGCAGTGGGCCGAACAATCCCACCGCGGCACACAGGGCGAGCGTCTCGAAGGTCATGCGCCCGCGCCGGTGTCAGGCAGAGTTCAGCGTCGGGCGTCGACTCGACGGCAGCGCCGACGCAACGAGATCACGAGGGTGCAGCGCCCCCTGCTCGGTCATCATCACCCGCATCCGATACTCGACCACACGCAATTGCGCAGCCAACGGGCTACGCATCAACGCGAGCTCGTAGTTCGTACCGGCGGAACGGAATTCGGTGTCGAGATCGGTCATGTCATCGTCTCCTCGGATGCAGGGAACACAGCGGCAAGCGAGTCGGTAAGCGTCCCGGATGTGTCGATCACGGTTGCACTCGGCCAGGGGCGTCGGGCACCGGCCATGGCGTCGTACACGGCCTGCGACGCGTCCGAAGCGCCGCGGGGGCGGGTCGCAATACGTTCGAGGGCAATGTGTTCGGGCGTTCGGCATTCGAGCTCGACAAGATCGCTGTGGGTGCCGGCGGCCAGTTCGAGCGCGTGCTCGCGCGACTTCTCGTCGTTCCACGAGGCGTCGATGACGACCGAACGGCCCATCCCAACCTGCTCGCGCGCCCGGTGCATCAATTCGGCATAGGTGGATGCTGTCTTCTCAGGGGTGTAGAGCCCGCATCCGACTGCCGACGGATGCGGAGACCGTGGATCGAGCCCCGCGCTCTCCTTGCGCACCACATCGCTCGACAACACCACCGCCCCGGTACGTTCCGCGAGTGCGGCCGCCACCGTGCTCTTGCCGGTGCCGGGCAGGCCTCCCACCAACGTGATGGTGATCGAGGACGCCAGGTGGTCCAGCGCGAGTCGCATGTGGGCGAGCGCGTCGGTCTGCGAGGCCGCATGACCCTGATGAAAGCGAAGGCAGGCGACCTTGGCGCGAACCGTTGCGCGGTAGGCGATGTAGTGATCGATCAGAGAGCAGGGAGGATCGTCCTCGGTCGCCTCGAGGTACGACGCCACCAAGCGCCGAGCTGCGTCGGGGCGTCCCTGGAATTCGAGATCCATTGCCAAGCAAGCGACGTCGTCGATTCCGTCGAGGAAGCGAAGTCGGTCGTCGAAATCGAGACAGTCCAGTATTCGTGGGCCGTCCGGTAGGCAGAAGATGTCGTCCGAGAGAAGGTCCCCGTGTCCGTCGACTATGCGGCCTCGCGAGATCCGGTGATCGAACAGGGCCGCACGGCCGGCGACGTAGCGCAGAGATAGATACTCGAGTTCGTCGACGAGTGCGGTGTCGAGGACGCCGACCGCAAGTGTGCGCAGCTCACGAATGTTGTTGCGCCATCGCTCGTCCAGAGCGCTCTGTCGTCCCTCGTCGTCGATGCGGGTACTTCGGGGACTGTTCCGATGGGCGACCGCGACAGTCTGTGCGACGAGGTCGACGACGGTGCCGATATCGTCGCCTGCCGCGGCGCGGGTGGACAACCGGGTGGAATCGGGGAGGCGTCGCATCTTCAACAGTGGTTCGGCGGGCCCGCCGCCAGGATCGGTGAGCTCGGCGATACCGATATATACATCGGGCGCGAATCGGGAATTCAGTACGAACTCGCGGTCGCATGCGGTCCATCGGGAATCGACGGTACGGAAGTCGAGGAAGTCCGTCTCGATCGGCTTCTTCATCTTGTAGGCGACATCACCGAGTAGAAACACATAAGCGCTGTGCGTTTCGTGGACCTCTGCGGTGCCGACGACCGCCGGGCCTGTTCGGTCGCAATCAACTACTGCAGGCATGAAACATCCTTCGATGGATTTGGGGGAGAACAAGATCGACGGCACTACCGCGAAGGATGGTCGCGGTCCTGTAGAAAGTGTTGCCAGTCCCTGTCCCACTGCCGCATTCGTGAACGTTCGCCGGCCCTGGTGGTGACATACACCAGACCACCGACGACGACTGCACCGAGGAACCACACGAACACGGCCGTGGCAGTTCCGTTGACGACGGCACCGGCGGCGGTCTCGGGAGCGCGTACGCGGTTTCCGTCCGCATCGCGCCAGATCGGAGTCGTCTCACCGATCTGCACAGCGGACGGCACCTGGGCCGATCCCGACCGGATGGAGCCGTCCGGCGCGCTCCACTGCACAGTCGCGGTACCGCTGGCGGGCACGGCACCGTCCGTCTCGGACCGCTCGGTCCTGACGGAGTCGACCACCCGGGCATCGACTCGAACGTATTCTGCGCGTTGCTGTTGCGCCCGCAACGACAGGTCGCTGTACGTCACCGAACCGATCGTCGCTGCCACGGGAACCAGCAGTAGAAGCACCGCGATCCCGACGGCGAAAGCCGCTCGTTCGATCCTGTCGGGCAGCCGCACCAGTGGATTGGAGATCCACGGACTGTATCGCCACCACCGGTGCGCGAGTTCCGAGAACATGACCGTCACCTACTCCCACCCGAAGTGCATTCGTTTCCTACGAGTCTCCGGCGTCGAGCAGTGGATCCGTAAGGGCACAAGGTCCCGATGCGCCGGGGGCTGTCGGCAGTTCGAGGACTCAACGCACCACGAGAATCGGGCAGCCCGACGCATGCACCAGCGACTGGCCGACCGACCCGGTGAACGGACCCGTCCATGGCCCTGGCCCGCGGCTGCCGACCACGAGGAGGTGTGCGGTGGCCGATGCGAGTCGAAGCTCGTGCTCCGCGGACGCGTCGAGCAGATGCAGGTGCACGTCGACTGTGGGATGCATGGACTTGGCAGCGTCGAGGCGTCCGCCCAGCCATTCGAGTGCTCGGATTTGTTCCAGCTCAGCGTCGTTCGTGACAGGCCGACGGTGGGGCGATCCGACGTGCAGCGCGGTGAGTGGGACCTCGAGTGCATCGGCGAACCAGAAGGCCGCCTCGATCGCTCGGGTACACGAGTCGGAGTGATCGACGCCGACGACAACCGGAGAGGTCGGCGTGAGATCCGCGTGCTGGGGACGCCACACCAGGACCGGGCACGACGATTCTTCGACGATGCGAGTTGCGTTGCGGCCGAACAGCACATCTCGGATCGGGCCCGATTCACGACCTCCGATGACGATCAGATCAGCAGTGTGCGACAGCGCGCCGAGAACGGAGGCGATGGGATCGTCCGTCAGAATCGAATCGATTGCGATGCGGGGGTCGAGACCGAAGAGTTCACGACGAGCCGATCGGAGAAGGCGTCGACAGTGCAGTCGCTCCAACGACCGGGCCGATTCGCGGGAAGTGAGTGCGTGCACGAGCCGAATGCGCGCGCCGGTGACAGAGGCCAGGCCCGCTGCCCAGGGCAGGGCGTCGCGGGACTTCACGGTGCCGTCGAGCGCGACGACGATGTCACCCCACTCGTGCTTCGCCCAGAAGCCGGGAGCGACCGGGTGGTCCGTGGGTCGGTGTCGCGGCTCTGCGTTCACCATGACCGGCCTGCCATGGGCGGCAGGGCGCGGCGTATCTCCGCCGAGACGGTCTTCAGATCGTCGTCGATTGCTAGTTCCGCTTGCATGCGCTCGAGTTCGACACGGGCACGATTGGACGTCAGTGGGAACAGGTGGCCGTGGACGCGCGCGGTGGCGTACAGGCGGTCGTAGGTGGTGCGGACTGCGTCGTCGACGACTGAGCGCGTCAGATCGGGGAACCTCGCGGCGAGCATCGCGGCAATCGATGTCAATTCGTCGTGCAGCAATTGGGTGGTCGGTGGTGCGTCGGTGATGGTCATGAAGATCGGCTACCTCGCGCTCGTGGAGATGGAGTGCTCCTCCCCTGAGCGTTCCCGGCGCGGCTCGTGCGATGTAGGGCCTTTCGTCGGCCGGCCGGTTATCGAAGGGCCCTCATAGGGCCGGACGAGGCCGAATCAGCTCAGAAAGACCGCGTCGACGACGACGTATCCGGCCACGGCGAACACGAGGTAGGCGAACAAACGTTGTAGCCGCGCGGTATCGACTCGACTTCCGAAGTGCGCGGCCACGAGAGAGCCGACGATCGCGGTACCTGCGAAGGCGAGGGTGATCGACCAGTCGATGGTCGTACCACTCAGGTGTGAGAACAGACCTGCGACGGAGTTCGCGACGATGATGACCAGCGAGGTTCCGACAGCGACCGACATCTCTATGCCGAGCATCAGCACCAGTACCGGAATGATCAGGAAGCCACCTCCGACGCCGAACAGCCCGGTCATGAATCCGACGGCAAGACCGGCCGGAATCGAACGTGGTGCGCAGCGTCTCCAGTTGATACCCGATGTCGATGTCTTGCAGGCTGTTCCGATATCTCCCCGCTCGGCGAGCATCCGCGCTCCTGCGGCAACCATCACGGCGGCGAAGCCGAGCAGCAGAACCCTGTCCGGAAGCAACCGGCCGAGTGCACTGCCGGCGAACGTCGCTGGAATGCCGGTCGCAGCGAACACGGCCGCCAGCCGCCATTCGACTCGGTGGGCTCGCAGCTTCGGTATCACTCCCACCGCGGAGGCGGTACCGACGACGATCAGCGAGACGGGGATCGCTTCCTCCACGCCGAGGCCGAGGGCGAACACCAACACCGGGACCGCAAGAATCGATCCGCCTCCACCGAGTAGGCCGAGCAGAATTCCGATCACCGCACCGAATCCGAGCGCCAGCGCCAACGTCATCGTGTGTTCACTCCCATGGTTGCTGTTCTCTTTATACCCCAAGGGGGTACTTGACATACCCTAGGGGGTATTGCACACTGTGTCTACCGCCCCGCGAAATTCGCCCGGAGACAGTCAGATGGAGGAAATCATGATTCTCGAGCAGTACTACCTCGAATGCCTTTCCCACGCTTCGTATCTGATCGGCGACGAGAGCACCGGACGCGCGATCGTCGTCGATCCTCGTCGCGACATTGCCGAGTACCTGGACGATGCGGCGAAGTACGGCCTCACGATCGAGGGCGTCGTCAACACCCACTTTCACGCAGACTTCGTCTCGGGTCACCTCGAATTGGTCGACGCGACCGGCGCGTGGATCGGCTTCGGTGAATCGGCCGAGACCGACTACCCCATTCGAAGACTGCGCAACGGGGAACGTCTGTCCCTCGGCGAGGTCGAACTCGAGATCTTGTCCACTCCGGGTCACACCTGGGAGTCGATCTCGGTCTTGGTTCGCGAGCATCCCGGGGCCACCCCGACCGCCGTGCTCACCGGAGACTCCCTGTTCATCGGCGATGTCGGGCGACCCGATCTCGTCAATCTCGGGGACGGGTCCACCACCGACCTTGCCAGAGCGATGTATCGGACGGTGCACAACACACTGCTGACGCTGCCCGACGAGGTCGTCGTCATGCCCGCCCACGGAGCCGGCTCGTCCTGTGGCAAGAACCTGTCCACCGAGTTGACCTCCACCATCGGCGAGCAGCGGGCGACCAATCCGTCGGTGCAGCCGATGACCGAGGATGCTTTCGTTGCGCTGGTCACCGACGGTCAACCGGCGGCGCCGTCGTACTTCTCCGCCGACGCCGCGATGAACAAGCAGGTGCACCCACTGCTGTCACCGAGCCGCACAATTCCTGCGCTGACGCCGGAGGAGGTGCGAGGCGAGCTTTCTGCCGGCACCCGAGTGCTCGACGCGCGGAGTGTGGACGACTTCGCTGCCGGCCATCTTCGGGGATCGGTCAACGTGGGTTTCGACGGTCGCTTCGCCGAGACCGGCGGCATGGTCGCGGAGATCGGCGGACGGATCGTTCTCATCGCGTACCCGGGGGACGAGCAGGAAGCCGCGCTGCGGTTGGCCAGAGTCGGCTCGGACAACGCGATCGGCTACCTGGTGGTGGACCGAGACGGAACCTTTCCCTCGGAGCTGACCGAACTGGTCGAGACCGCTCCGCGCACCACGGTGGAGCAACTCGACGCCATGCTCGCAGCGGACGAAGTGACACTGGTGGACATCCGCAATCCGGGTGAACGTGACCTCGGCACGATCCCGGGAGCGACACCGATACCCCTGGCGCAGCTGCGAACTCGACTCGAACACGTTCCGACGGGTAAGCCGATCGTGGTGCACTGTGCAGGCGGCTGGCGTTCGAGTGTGGCCGCCTCCTTGCTCCGTGCACAGGGATTCGAGGACGTCTCGGATCTGCTGGGTGGTTACAACGCCTGGGCCGACGCCCACGTTCCGGCCTGACATTTCACCGAATCGCAGAGGAGAGAATCATGTGTTATCCCGTCACCTGCAACACCTGCAACAAGACCGGCTGGGGTGGTTGCGGCAACCATGTCGACGACGTCATGGCCACGGTGTCCGTGGCCGACCGCTGCACCTGCGGTGATGGCTCGACGTCACCCGTCTCGGAGCGTCCGAGCATGCGGTCGTTGTTCGGTCGCTGAATCACCCTGGGCAGCAGGGACCTTGTGCCCTAGTTCATGCGGTGCGCTGCGGACAAGCTGGACCGATGATATCGACAACGCGGGTGGCCACCGAACGCACTCGACGCTGGCCGTGGCTCGGCGCAGTCTGCGGAGGTGCATCGATCAACGCGTTCGGTGCCGCGATCGGATTGGTCTCGGGTGCAATCGATCCGAGTCCTTACGTGCAGGGGACGTTGCCTGTCACGCTCACAGCGCTCTCACTGGTGTTGGTCGTCGGCATACCGATGGGGCTTGCTGCGGCGTCTGCCTTCGCAGGCGGCGGACGGTCGGGCCCGATGGCTCACATCGCCGGCGTGCTCCTCGTGGCCTGGATTGTGGTTCTAGCGGCCGTGACCGGTGAGACGAGTTGGCTGCTGGGATCGTTCGGTGTGCTGGGTCTCGTCATTGCTCTGCGCGGTTGGCGGATGACGGTTGCCGCGGGAAAGTCCGCGTATCTGTTGTCGGACGACGTATGAGGTTGCTGATCTGCACCTCGGGTCGGCATGGCGCGACCCACAGTCTGGGCCAGGAAATGGGTCGAGTCTTCGAGCACGAGGGCGTCGACGTCGACATCCAAGCCCCGGAATCCGTGACCCGCGTGGACGGTTACGACGCGGTGATCATCGGCAGCGCCGTCTACTCCGATCGCTGGGTTCCGGCCGCGAAGGCTCTGGTCGACAGGGTGTCCAGGTCCGACCATCCACCCGTCTGGCTGTTCTCCTGTGGACCGCTGCACTCGAGCGATCGGCCGGTCAACGTCATTTCCGACGCGGCACACGCGGTGTCGGTGTTGCATGCCATCGCTCACCGAACGTTTCCCGGAAGGCTTGATCCCGACAAACTTTCGGTGGGGGAGCGTCAGATCTTCGACAACTCCGGTGCAGTCGCCGGAGACTTCCGCGACTGGGTGCTCGTGTGCAACTGGGCCCGAGAGATACTCGCCTGTCTCACGGCTGGGACACCGGGCTCGTGACCTTCTGAGATCTGCCTGTACCGAGACGCTGAGCGGACGGGCAGACGTGCTCGTGTATCTCGGCTGCCAACTGCGCCACCGATTCGGTCAAGACCGTATTGGCCTCGATCATGTCCTGGAGTAGCGCGGTGTTCGAAAGGGTATGTACGGCAACCTCACTGCTCACCGAGTCCGCACGTTTTGCCGAGATCAGCAGAATCGCTCCCTGTAGTCCCGCGATCATCGACAGGAACAGGTTGAGCAGGATGAAGGGGTAAGGGTCGAATCCGTCGCTCTGGTTGTAGGCGGCCCACAGCGCCATGGTGCCCAGGAACAGGAACACGAACGGCCAGGAGCCCATTCCGTTTCGGACGTAATCCGCCGCTCGCTCACCGGTGGTCAGTGCGTCACCGGTTCGGACCCCGGGGTGTCTTCGCCACAGGTTCATTGCTCGCAGGTGTTCGATCGGGAGTGTGCAGCAGTATCCATGCTGCCGAGTGTGGCCGAGGTCGGCGACCAGTGCCAGGGACGAAAGCCCCTGCTCCTCGGGCCTTTCTGCTCCCGACCTGTCGGTTCGGGATACGTCCCGAACCTGCGGTGACTTCCGGCCCTACATGCCGAGTGTCGCAGCGCCGACCATCGACGGTGTGCATTGCTCGATGGTCGAGAACGGCATTGGTTTCGATAGTTGGAGGAAGTCCACGATGAAAGCTGCTGTTGTCACCGAGTTCGGCGGACCCCTGGTCGTCAAGGACATCCCGATTCCGGAACCGGCACCCGAGCAGGTGCTGGTGAAGATGGAGACATGCGGGGTCTGTCACACCGATATCCATGCTGTGCAGGGGGATTGGCCGGCCAAGCCGACCCTGCCGTTCGTTCCCGGGCACGAAGGCGTCGGAGTGATCGAAGCGGTCGGATCCCAGGTGTCGAAGGATCGAATCGGCGAGCGGGTCGCGATCGCGTGGCTCGGTTCGGCGTGCGGCGAATGCGATCATTGCGTATCAGGCTGGGAGACGCTGTGCGAGAAGCAGCAGAACAGTGGCTACTCGATCGACGGGGCATACGCCGAATACGCTGTGGCGCATGCGAAATATGTCGTCCGCGTTCCCGACGGCATCTCCTCGTTCGATGCCGCTCCGCTGACCTGCGCCGGCGTCACCACGTACAAGGCAGTCAAGGTCGGTGGCGTCACACCGGCACAGCGCGTGGCCATCTTCGGCGTCGGCGGACTCGGTCACATGGCAGTGCAGTACGCCAAGATCGCCGGAGGATTCGTCACCGCCGTGGACATCGAGGACGAGAAGCTCGAACTCGCTCGTGAACTCGGCGCAGACCACACCGTCAACTCGGCGACGACCGATCCGGTGGAGGCCATCCAAGATCTCGGCGGAGCCGATGTCGCCATCGTGCTGGCCGTCATCCCCAGCGTGTTCGATCAGGCATTCCGGTCCCTGCGACGCGGCGGACGGCTGGTGTGCGTGTCGATGCCCGCGCACGGTGTGTTCCCGGTTCCGATCTTCGAGACGGTGGTCGGCGGAATCTCCGTCCTCGGTTCGATCGTCGGTACCCGAAAGGACCTGCGTGAGGTGTTCGCATTGCACGAGGCCGGGCGGACCACGGTATCTGCCGTCTCGCGCAAACTCGACGAAGTGAACGAGTGCTTCGACGACCTCATGGGTGGCCGCGTCACCGCTCGTCAGGTGTTCGAGTTCTGAGCGCGCACGGCCCCGATCTCGGGTCGATGTTCCCGTAATGTCCGAAACGCCGTAGGGTTCGGAAGGGCAGACACGTGCTCGATCAGCATGTGTGCTCACTACGAATCGAGCAGCGATGCACGCGGAGAACCCCGCCCCGGAGCAACCCGTCACCGACGAGTTCGACGACGATTTCGCCGCCGCCCTGGCCGGGCTCGGCCGGTTGGCGATGAGCACGATGTCGCTACCGGAAACCCTCTCGCACGTCGCGGAATTCGCGGTGCGTGCCATACCGGGGGCCGATGGAGCCGGGTTGACGTTGCTGCATCCCAACCTTCCCGCCACGATCGTGGCCAGCGAGGATTTCGTCCGTGTGGTCGACGACATCCAGTACGGACTGGGCCAGGGTCCGTGCATCACCGCAGCGAAGGAGGGCATCACCGTCCGGTCGGGTTCGCTCGACGCCGATCCGCAGTGGCCCGAGTTCGGACCTCAGGTGGGCCGGCTGGGTGTGCACAGCGTGTTGTCGCTGCCGTTGATCACCAAGTCGGTGGTACTCGGTGCGATGAATGTCTACGCGCACAAGCCGAATGCCTTCGACGATCGAGCGGCCGAACTGGGCGAGTTGTTCGCAGTGCCCGCGGCGATCTCGGCTCAGAATGCCCGTGCGCTGGACAGTGCAGTGCAGCTGACCGAGCAACTCGAAAAGGCATTGGGCAGTAGGGCCGTGATCGATCAGGCCATCGGCATACTGATCAGTAGAACCGGATGCAGTGATGCCGAGGGATACGACAAGCTTCGCGACATCAGTCAGACCGAGCACAAGAAGATCGCTGTGGTGGCCCAATCCATGGTCGCCGAGGCGATGAAGGTGGCACGCGCGCGTCGCCGACGCACATAGACCGGACAAAAGCGCGTAGCGTCGACTATGCGGGTGCACTCGAGGCATGGACTCCGACTTTGGCCTCGCGCCTGCACCGGACGATGGAGATCCATCGTGGCAGGATTCACGGAAGAATCGAACAGGCGGTCGGGCCGCACGGGATTCTCGATGAAATTGCAGCCTCGTCTGCTCGCCGATCTGGCGCGATTGACCACAGCACTCGACAGCTCCACCGTCGACCTCGCACAACTGGTGGACCGACTGTCCGCGGATATCGACGCGGCCGTATCGGCCGTGGTCTCGATAACCCTCACCGTGATCGTCGACGGTGAGTACTTCGAGGTGTCGGCATCGACCGGGAACAGTGCCGACCACGAGCCGGCATCATCGCTCAGGCTCACCCTCACCGACCCGCTGAGCATCGGGACCGAGAAGTATCTGCTCATTCTGTCCGGCACCGCAGGCGCTCTCGTGGACTTCGCCGCCGATGTGAGTTTCACACTCGGACTCGGCGGCGACTCCGCAGTTCTCGATCGACACCTGCGCGGTGCGGGCGAAGAGGGGTCCGCTCACGCGCTCGCTTCGGTGAGTGAAGTGAATCAGGCGATCGGAGTGCTCATCGCCGGCGGACGCAGCGCGGCGGAAGGCCGTGCCGAACTGCACCGATTGGCAGCGCAATCCGGAACGCCCACAGCCGAAGTGGCTCGAAGAACCCTGCGTGACGCACGCGGATGGTTTCCGCCGCAGGGTTCCTGACCCACAGTGTCCCCGCCGGGATTCAGCGGAAACGATGCTCGATGACGCTGCGAGGCAACTGCAATGGGCTCGGGTAGGCCACGAGAACCCTGTTGCCGTCCGGATCGCACCCGTCGACGTAACTGACTCCGTCGGCTGTGTGGGCGTACGTGGACGGGTAGTGCTTGCGCAGCCGGAGCGGACACCAAGCGCACCCTCATCGAGGTATTCAGACCACGACCACGGGAGTGACCAAACGATGACAGAAGCATTCGCGGCAGCAGCGCACAGCGCACTCGAACCCAGACGCCAGGCAGACGCGGCCAACCAACGGCGGAAAAAACAACGCCAGGCAATAGCCAAGGAACACGGCCAGCAATTTTCTGCCGGGACACACAACAGCATTCACAAGGACGGCAACGCTTTAAGAACTGGCTAGGGCAAGCACTCACAGCGGGGACCATCGTGGGACGCGGGGCAAGAGACGGCAACACGTCCACGTTCAAGGTCGGGGCAGTCCCGTTCGTACTCGATACTGCCAGCATCGAAACAGCGGCACTCACCGAGCTCAACGCATTCAGCGACTCAATGACTGGGCAGAACAGCTAGGACGGTGGGTTCACGTATGCCAGTACTGCAACGACTGCGCAAGCAACTGATGCCACCGCACCGCATGCGGCTATTACGTTGGCGGTGTTCAACCCGCTTTCAGGTCGGTGCAATCGAACGATGGAATTGTCTGCCCGTGCAGTTTCACTGAACCTGCAACCTAGCCAGACGGTCACGCCCGCGCATGACATTGCCAGGTTGAGCGCCGTATTGCCGACAGAGGACTCACCGTAAAAGTGGACGGCTGCGATCCAGAACAGCGGGAACAAGGCCAGGAAACGTGCCCCGCCCCTCATACCATGAATCTGCAACGCGGAGTAGCGCGCCCTTTGGGGGAGCGTGTGCCAGTACTGCTCCACTTCGGTGAGACGGTCAACGGCCTGACCTTTGTCAGCTTCCAAGGTGTTCTTGAAAGAGCCAAGGGAAACAATCAACTTTGAGCCGTCTTCGTACTCAATCCGCGCGTACGCCGAACTGATATTGCCAGCGTCGTCAATCGGGTCGAGGTCAGCCAAGTCCCAGATAGTCGCCTTGCGCTGGTCGTTCCATTGCGTTGACAGATGGAAACGCTTACAGTCCCGCGCGGCTGTCTCGAACACACGCTTGAACTCACTGGGCAGAACACGCCCCATCGGGAGCTGCTTAACAGTCTCCCGTAGATCCTTCTGCACCCGTTCAACTCCCCTGCGTCATGGAGTCAACAGAGTACCAACGCAGACCGACAGAACAGGCACACGCGACACGGCTAGAGCAGACCATGCCCCACCACAGGGGAAGCCCTACTGGGCAGTTTCAGGTCGAACCACTTCACGATCTACCCGCTGTCGGGCATACGGTCGCTTTAGCGATGCGCTGATAATCTGACCCGCAACTCAAGCAGGGGAGACACGTTGCAGAAGGACCAAGCGCGAACCAAAGTCGAGTTGTCAATGGGAAGACTGCTACCGACAGAGTTCGCGTCCGTTTGCCGCGCGTTGGTGAGGGACGCAACTTGGATCCTCATGATCGTAATGTGGGCAGACGGCACCAGCACGACTATTGCGGAGTCCGACAAGATTGAACCCGTACCAGACCCAACGGGGATCGAAACCGTCAGCATTAGGAGTCGATTCGATGACGGTTCGCAAGGCACCCTGGAGCTGGGTCTAGGAGAGCCAAGGATTGTTGCTGACCGAGGCCAGGCCCTCGATAGGCTCACGGAGACCCAACGTCTGTGGGAGTCGCTCCCAGGTCGATCCAACCTTAGCTACAAGCGGTACGCCACATTCAGGAAGGTTGCTGACGCGCTGTGGCTGGCTCCCCTTCTTGCCGCTATCCCGGCGCTAGGCATCTGGGGAACGAGCAACACGTTGATATTCCTCTACCCCGCGTTTTTCGTATTCGGCGTGGCAGGTCGAATAGCGTTGGCTGCTACCGAGTCGCACAAGCATCGAGATCGACAGCTAGTGCATGCTCGTCCTCAGTCCAACATCAACTGGACCCTGATCTTCACAGCAGTCGGAGCGTTGGCTGGCCTTGCGGGTTTCATCCTGGTGCTGGTGCGTTACTGACCGACGAGGGCAACTTAAATCACCAGGAAATTCGAGGGGCGGACCACTTACGCAGTCGAGGTCCGATCTGTCCGGCACCGCAGGCGCTCTCGTGGACTTCGCCGCCGATGTGAGTTTCACACTCGGACTCGGCGGCGACTCCGCAGTTCTCGATCGACACCTGCGCGGTGCGGGCGAAGAGGGGTCCGCTCACGCGCTCGCTTCGGTGAGTGAAGTGAATCAGGCGATCGGAGTGCTCATCGCCGGCGGACGCAGCGCGGCGGAAGGCCGTGCCGAACTGCACCGATTGGCAGCGCAATCCGGAACGCCCACAGCCGAAGTGGCTCGAAGAACCCTGCGTGACGCACGCGGATGGTTTCCGCCGCAGGGTTCCTGACCCACAGTGTCCCCGCCGGGATTCAGCGGAAACGATGCTCGATGACGCTGCGAGGCAACTGCAATGGGCTCGGGTAGGCCACGAGAACCCTGTTGCCGTCCGGATCGCACCCGTCGACGTAACTGACTCCGTCGGCTGTGTGGGCGTACGTGGACGGGTAGTGCTTGCGGAGCCGAGCCCCGATCTCGTTGAGCGACTCCGCGCGCTGGGCCGACCACATGATTTCGCTGACCCCCAGAGCTGTCACCGGTCGTGGCAAAGACAGTGGGTCGGCGTGCAAATAGATCTGAAAGCCGTTCCGCGCCAGCAACAGTGCAGCGTCCGATTCTCGCAGAGAGACGGTGAACTCGAACACCGAGCAGTAGAAGTCGATGGACCGCTCGAGTTCCCGAACCCTGATCAGCGCCGATGCCACGGCCACCGTCGCAATGTGCGACGGTGTGGGCACGGCGGCCCCGCTAGTGATGATCCCTCGCATGAACGACGAGCACCGGGCAGTGGGCATGTTCGGCGCACTGCGAGCTGACAGATCCGAGGAGCAGTCCGACGAATCCGCCGTGCCCTCGGCTGCCGACGACGAGCATCTCCGCGTCGTGGCTGGCTTCGAGCAGGACCTTTGCCGCAGAACCCTGTCTCACAACCTGTTTCAGGCCTGCGGGGAGGTCGGTGCCGAACGCAGCAGCCGTAGCCTCGGCGAGAATCGTCTCGGCGTTCTTCGCGGGCTCGACCTCGACGACATAGCCGGTGTCCATGTACGGCTGGTACTGCCAGACAGTGACTGCCTCCAACGTGGTCGACAAGGCGGCGGCCAATTGCTGCGCACGTTGCAGGGCAAGGATCGACGAAGGTGATCCGTCGACTCCCACCACGATGGGGCGGCCGGTCGGCTCGGTGTCGGTCATGAGGATGGGCCTTTCTCGGGTGATGAATTTCTGTCGACGGCGGAGGTGGAGGGTGAGAGCCGTTTTGTGAGGACACCGATGATGTCTCCGGCCCACTCGTCGACCTCGGCGCGTGATCGGTCGTCTCCGTCGCCGGCGTTGATCATCCGGACCACCGCGCGCTCGAACAACGACAACGTCGATCGATCGAGCTTGCCGCCGAACACCTTGTGTTCGATCGCCCAGGACGCCTCGCTCCACTTCGACTTCGCAGTGGGCGGTGTCCCGCTACCTATGGGCCCGCTGGAGAACAGCCACACCGGCCTGGTCTCGAGTTCGGACTGTTCACGGTCGACCAGTGACCGGGCATCGCCGAGCCAGCGGCCCATGTAGACGCCGCTTCCGATGACGACTGCGTCGTACTCGGCGATGCTGTCGACATCGGCTGCGTCGCGGACGTCGACCGTGGCCGCCATGGCGGTGTCCGACAGTCTCGCGGTCAGCGCCGAGCCCAACCACTGCCCGAGCTCGCGGGTGGAACCATGACGGCTTGCCGTCGTGATCAGGATTCGCATGATGCCTTCTGCTTTCATTCTCGAGGTACGGCGTTCGGTCAGCAATGGAGTTGTGCTGTCAGAAGATCCACGGACTTGCGGTACTGCGCGAAGTCGATATCGCCACGTGCGTACCGGGCGGCGAACAACTCTTCCAACGTGTCGGGACCGGCAACGGCGCGCGCTCTTGCCCAGGCGGGAGTACGAACCCCGGACCGCAGCACTGCAAGCAAACACAGTGCCGTGACAGCGAAAGCGAATGTGAGGGAGAGTGTCATGCCGGTCGGTCCTGTCGGTGGTTGCTCGTGAGGATCACTGACGACGACTCTGCCGCGCGGGAGCGCCTGGAAACAGGGACTTAGGACCCTCACCGGTCGCCGAAGGTGTTCGCGGTGAGCAGCCGAATGGATCTGCACCACCCGGTATTCCGTCGTCCGTCGCCGGTCCCTGGCGATTGGGTACTTCGTACCCTTCCGGGCCGGGTCGACGCCTCGCTAGCGTGCGAGTGGACTACAGAACACCCCACAGAGAAGGGCCCGTCATGACAAGAGCAACATCGAGCGCCACAGATCAGGCCCGCTACTCCTTGCCCTCCGACAGCGATCGACGACTGACACTGACCCCACCGGACCCGACGGTCAGATCCGCCGGCGAGGTCGACGGTGCCTGGCTCTCGATCAGTGACGACCTCGACTTCGAGGCACCCGATCTCGTTGCAGCCCTCACTCGGCGACTCGGTCCGATCGATCGAGTGCTCTATCGCCTCGACGAGTGGCAGAAGGCACCGCGGCGCGTCACCGTAGGCGCACGGAGAATTCACCTGGACGGCTACCGGTTTCAGCCACACCACACACTCGGTGTTCGCACTCGCGACGGTGACAGTGTGACGCTGCTCGTCGTCCCGCCGTTGATGAGTGGGCCTGCGGCGCAGGTACTGCTGCACAGTGCCGGTGAGCGCGGAAACACCGAGACGGTGCAACAGTTGCTCGGATTGACGTTGACCGACGCCTCCGGCGGCAACAGCGAAGACAAATGACAGTTCTGGTCCCGACCGAGGACGGCCGCAGCCTCGAAGTACTCGATACAGGGCCGGCCGATGCGCTTCCACTTGTCTATCACCATGGCACACCGCAGGGTGCAGTACCGTTCCCAACCCTCGAACGGGCCGCTGCTGCGCAGGGATTGCGGGTCGTTTCCTACTCGAGGCCGGGGTACGGAGCATCGACGCCGCGTCCGGACGGTGCGACCACCGCCACGGTGGCGGATGACGCCGTCGACACGGCGGCGGTGCTCGACCACCTCGGCATCGGCGAATTTCTCACGATCGGCTGGTCGGGTGGCGGGCCGCGTGCATTGGCCTGTGCGGCAGTGCTGCCCGGGCGGTGCCTCGCTGCCGCCTGCTGCGTCGGGATCGCTCCCGCCGCCGACTACGACGGCGACATTCGCGACGGAATGGCCGAGGAGAACATCGACGAGTACACGGCCGTGTTCGCCGGCATCGAGGCCCTGGAGTCGTTTCTCGATATCCGAAAAGGGTTCTTCGGCGTCACCCCGGACCAGGTGGCGGAAGGATTGGGAGCGTTGGCTCCACCGGTCGACCGCGCCGCGCTGACCGAGGAACTCACCGAGTACCTCGCCGCGTCGGTCAATGCGGCCGGCCGTCAAGGCATCGTGGGCTGGCGTGACGACGACCTGACCCACACGCGTCCATGGGGATTCGACCTGAATGCCATATCGACGCCGGTGTCGATATGGCAGGGCAGTCTGGACACGATGGTTCCGTTCGCCCACGCTCGTTGGTTGGCGGCCAACGTCGCAGGAGCGCATGCCCACCTGATCGAAGGCGAGGGACACATCTCCCTGATGAGCCGGGTCAACGACATTCTGGACGATCTCCGCCGACTGGGCGGGGTGTTCTCGAAAGGTTAGGCGTGTTGCGCCGTCACAGCATTCGCGGCGATGGTGCGCAGCATCTTTCTGCTCATGACGAATCCTATGGGCTCGACGAAGTAGCGGCCGAAGACCAGGCGACTCTTCAATGTTGCAGCGTGCGAATACCGTCCGCGCTCGATCAGTCGAGTTCTTCCACCAGGCAGGGAGCGCAGATGAAACGACCAGAGCGCTCGATCGGCCGAGTCGGGGTCGGCACCCAGCAGCACGAAGGCGGTGCCGTCGTCGACCAGCGTCACTGTCAGAGGTGGTGATTGGGGATGCAGAATCACGGTGTCGCCGACCTCGAGAGTCTGGAATCGAGGGTCGATCCCCGTTACCGACGTGATGTTGCAGCCGACCAGGTTCTCGAGTCCGCGATAGCTGTAGAAGCCTGCACGTTGCTGACCGAGCTGAATCAACCATGGCCACACGAGATCAGGCGTCGTGTCGACATCGATTGCATGGGTGTATGTCCACGCCGGGTGTGGCACGCTCTCGTCACCGGGCAATGTTTCGTTCACCTCCGCCGGCGTCGCACCCCACGTCATGCGCCACTTGCGCAGAGGAATCGAGGCCAGGACGTGGAACGCGATGAGGCCTGCTCCACCAGCAGATTCGGCGAGTTCGTTCATTCCGAGTCTTCTCCTTGCTCGCTCAGGCTGGTGTCTCCCCAGGTTGCACGCGCACCCGAATCGCCGATTCGGTACACCTGCACCATCGTTCCCACTCCGACCACCAGAGCCAGCACAGCAACCGCAACGACTACGGGTTTGCTCGTGACCGGATGGGTGCGTTCGCGAAGGTGAACCACGACTAGGGCGATCGCGACGACGGCGAGTGCAGCGGCGAAGTAGACCATGGTGTCGCCGAGCTCGGTGTGCGTTTCCAGGGCACCGGTCTCGTCGACACGTTCCTCGAGCCATTCACCGGCATCGGTGGTGATCGGGGTGGCGATCAGGGTGATGGCCGCGAACGCGAGAATCAACCACACCAATCGACGACGGACGGCTGGAAAGAACGCGGCCGCAATGGCCAGCAGAGCGGTCAACGGGGCGAGTACGACGATGAGATGGACGAGCAGGATGTGTGCGGGTAGGCCGGCGAACGTTGTCATGAGAACCTTTGCATGAGTGCGGAACTCGGGTGATGGTTCGTGAAGCGACGGTCGTCGTCAGGCATCGCGTCGGCGCAGGAGATACGCCGCGAGGGCGAGCAGCAAGACCGTCCACAGCGCTGCGACTCCGAAACCCTGCCAGGGAGTGAGCAAGTCGGAGGGAGCTTGCCGGGGTGAGGCGATCAGACTGCCGGCCTGCGAGGGCAGGTACGCCTGGATGTGCCGTCCGACGGTGCCGGGGATCAGTTGGGTGAGCGGTGCCAGTACGAGAACGAATCCGATCATGCCCGTGATGGCTCCCGCGGTGTGTCGGACGATGGCACCGACGGCGACCGCCATGGCGCCGAGCAGCGAAAGGTACAGGCCGGCACCGATCACCGCTCGCAGCACGCCGGGATCGCTCAGCGACACAGATGCTTTCGAGTCCATGATTGCCGAACCGAGGAAGAACGTGGGGAATGCCGTGATCTCGCCGATGACGAACACGACGGCCATGAACACACCGGTTTTGGCCACCAGCATCGGCACCCGTGCCGGGACCGCCAGCAGACTGGCCCTGATCGTGCCGCTCGAGTACTCGCTCGTGACCACCAGGACACCGAGGACGCAGACCGCCAACTGGCCGAGCTGGAACCCTGCCCCCAGGATCTGGCGTGCCGGGTCTGTGACGATCTGAAGCTGGGAAACCGGATCGACGTTGTCCCAGTAGGCGACGGTGAACCAGGTGAAGAATCCGGTGAAGCCGATGGTGACGATCACCAGTGCGGCCAGGGACCAGATCGTCGAGCGCAGTGAGATCAGCTTCGTCCACTCCGATGTCACCAGTCCGAGGACATCGTCGCGATGATGTTCTCGCTCGGGGGGCTTGGTTGCGGTGCGCTGTGCGGTGATACTCATGATGTCGCCTGTCCGCGAGAGTGAGTGACGAGGGGGCGGTCGTGTTCGACGTCGTCGAGGTGGGTGAGTGTCATGAACGCTTCTTCCAGCGATGCCTCCTGCGGGGTCAGCTGGTAGATCGCGATGTTCTGCTGTTGGGCGAGCTCCCCGACCCGGTGTGCCGAGAGATCGTGGACGGTGAGTCCGTCGTGGCCGAGTACGTCGGTGGTACCTCCGGCCGCTGCGATCGATGCGGCGAGACTCGTCGAATCGGAGGACGAGACCAGCACCGACGCTCGACTGCTGCGAGCTATCAGCTCTGCGGGAGTGCATTCGGCGATCAGCTTGCCGTGATCGATGACCACGAGATGGTCTGCGGTCTGCGCCATCTCGCCCATCAGATGGCTGGAGACGAAGACGGTTCGTCCCTCTCCCGCCAGGTTCTTCATGAGGTTGCGCATCCAGTAGATGCCGTCCGGGTCCAACCCGTTGATCGGTTCGTCCAGAATGAGCACCGCCGGGTCGCCCAGCAGGGCTGCAGCAATCCCGAGTCGCTTCCGCATGCCGAGCGAGAACGATCCGGTACGTTCGCCGCTGACGTCGCGAAGCCCGACCAGCTCCAGAACATAGATGATACGAGAGGTTGGAATGCGTTGCGTACGAGCCAGATGCAGCAGATGGTTGTAGGCCGATCGCCCTGGGTGGACGGCCTCGGAGTCCAGTAGGGTTCCCACGGTGAGCAGCGGCTTGTTCAACTGGGCATACTCGACGCCGCCGATCAGTGCAGTGCCGGCGTCGGGACGATCCAAGCCGACGATCAACCGCATCGTGGTGGACTTACCGGACCCGTTCGGTCCGAGGAATCCTGTGACAGTGCCGGGTTCGACAACGAACGACAGATCGTCGATGACGAGCTTGTCGCCATAGCTCTTGCTCAGCGCGCGTACGTCGATCGGATAAGGCATGGTGTTCGTTCCCCTGTGGCGGCGAGTCGTTCGGAGTGAGCAGAGGTGCGCTCAGGCGGCGGGACGGTGTTCGTCGACGCGGTGGACCTCGATGGTGCAGTCGTCCAGCACTGCGGCGATCGCAGCGACCGCGACGAGGACGGGTGCGACGATCGCGACCGCTACTCCGGCAGTCACCGGTATCTCGATGATGGTGTGCCCCTGATCGTTCTTCACCACGATTCGCCGAATGTTGCCGTCGTGCAGCAACTTCTTGACCGTTTCGGTCAACTTCTCACCGCGAACCCGGAGAGAGTCGGTGGTCGGGGTGGATGGGGTGCTGTCGGATTCGCTCATGGCTACAGCCTGCAGTCCCGGGCTTCGCTCGCGTAGGGCATTTGTACCCTCGTTCGTGGGCGAACGACAGTCCGCGCGCGGGCAGGATCACTCGGGATCTGCCAGTGCCACTGCGGTTGCGGTGATCCGCGCGAGGCGGCGGCCGGGCGACGGAACGACGGTGACCGGGCAGTGCGCACGCGCCAGCACCGACCGGCTGGTCGAGCCCAGCATCATCTCTCCGTAGCCGCCGCGCCCGTGACTGCCGATCACCAGAAGTTGTGCGCCCTGTGCATGATCGAGAAGCGCCTGCACCGGCCGGTCCTTGACCACCACGGTGCGCACCGCCACCGTGGGATGACGACGTGTGTGCGGCTCGAGCATCCGGGTCAGTTGATCCGCCGCTGCGGGCCGATTGGCCGGCCATTCCAAACCCCGAATCGGAAGCCCGACCGTCAGATCCGCGTCGGACCAGCTGTGCACTGCCGTGAGCGGAGCCGACCGCACGGAGGCCTCCTCGAATGCCAGCGCCACCGCCGCCGCGCTCGCTCTCGTTCCGTCCACCCCGACGACCACCGGATGCGTCGTGTCCAGGCCGTCGCCCGACCAGCCACGGACCACCGTGACCGGGCATCGAGCATGGGTGGTGACGGCGAAACCGATCGACCCGAGTGATCGTTGCTCGGCCCCGCCGAGACCGCGGGTGGCGATGACGACCATGCGGGCGGTGGTCGAGAGGTCGAGCAACGTGGCAACGGCAGGATTCTCGGACGAGACGGTGTCGATGCCGATCGGACCGGCCGTCGCGCTCACGCGGGACGCCAGCGCCCTGGCCTCGTCCAGAATTGTTCTGATTTCCGATCTCGATTGCTCGACAACGGGTTCGGGGAGTATCCCCACCCCCGTCAGCGCCTTCGGAAGTGGCATCGCCGAGACGAGAACCAGATCGGAGCTGTGTAGGTGTGCGTCGAGAACTGCCCAGCGCACTGCATCCAACGCTGCAGCTGATCCGTCGACTCCGACGACGGTCGGTAGTGAACCCATCGTGCGACCTCCTCGGTCGTGGTGTCGGAACATCCATCAGACGCCTCGCACAGTCTCGGGCGCGGCAGGACAACAACACCGACACGAAGGACTTTGGTCCATTGATTCGGTGACGAAAGGTCGGGCCGGCCGTACCTGCGACCCGTAGGCTCGGAAGTCGAGGCGCCCAGTGTGGACGCAGGTGAGGGGTGTCGCCGTGGTCACGGTGTTCTTGGTGGACGATCACGAGATCGTGCGGCGTGGTCTGATCGACCTGATCGACTCCGATCCGGACCTCGAGGTCATCGGTGAGGCGGGCAGTTGCGCTCAGGCGCTGGCCCGAATCCCGGCCCTGCAGCCGGACGTTGCCGTGCTCGACGTGCGCCTGCCCGACGGCAACGGCATCGAACTGTGCCGCGAACTCCTCGATCGCCTGCCGCTCCTCAAGACCATGATGCTGACCTCGTTCACCGAGGATCAGGCCATGCTCGACGCCATCCTCGCGGGCGCGAGCGGCTACGTCGTCAAGGACATCACCGGCATGGAGCTCACCCGCGCGATCAAGGACGTCGGGTCCGGTCGGTCGCTGCTGGACAATCGAGCAGCGGCGGCGCTGATGGACAAACTGCGAGCCGGAACGGCGACCCCAGGACCTATCGACCACCTCACCAGCCAGGAGCGCACGCTGCTGGATCTGTTGGGAGAAGGCCTCACCAACCGGCAGATCGCAGCCAGGATGTTCCTGGCCGAGAAGACGGTGAAGAACTACGTCTCTCGGTTGCTGGCCAAGCTCGGGATGGAGCGGCGTACCCAGGCTGCGGTGTACGCGTCGAAGCTCGCCGATACCGCTCCGTCGGCCGGACAACCGGGGTCGCGGGATGGATGACCACCGCGCGGAGACCACGTCCTCGTTGCCGCAGTTGCGACTCGGTGAACTGTTGGCCGAGGTTCAGGACCGGATAGGCCGAATCGCCGACGCCAGAGTCCAGGCCGACGGGCTGCTCGACGCCATGCTCGTCATCACCTCCGGCCTCGATCTGGAAGTGACACTGCGCTCGATCGTGGAATCGGCCGTCGACCTCGTCGATGCTCGGTACGGCGCACTCGGCGTCCGCGGCGACGGTCACGGGTTGAGTGCGTTCATCAATCACGGCATGGACGAGGACACACGAGTGGCCATCGGCCCGCTCCCCACCGGGCGCGGGGTGCTCGGACTGTTGATCGACCAGCCGAAAGTGCTGCGCCTCGAGGATCTCTCGGCGCACCCGGAGTCGGTGGGATTTCCGCCGAACCACCCGCCGATGAAAACTTTTCTCGGCGTCCCGATTCGGGTTCGTGACGAGATATTCGGCAACCTCTATCTCACCGAGAAGAAGGACGGCAAGCAGTTCACCGAGGACGACGAGGTCGTCACGAAGGCGCTGGCGTCCGCGGCCGGCATCGCCATCGAGAACTCGCGACTGTACGAGGACTCACGGGTACGCCAGGCCTGGATGGAAGCAACTCGGGACATCGGCACCGAGCTGCTCGCCGGGACGGACATCGACGAAGTGCTGCAGATGGTGGCGCGGAAAGCATTGCACCTGACCGGTTCCGATGCGGCGTTCATCGCGGTTCCCGAGGACGGTGACCAGCCGTTCGAGGATGTCACCGAACTGGTCGTCACGGTCAGCGAGGGGCTCGGATCCGATCGCATGATCGGAGCAGTCATTCCGATCGAGGGTTCGAGCTCGGGATCGGCATTTCGACGTCGAACACCGTTGCGCAAGGAACGACTCGAGTACGGTGCCAAGGAATTGGGCTCGGCTTTCGGGCCCGCACTGATTTCACCCTTCCGCGTCGCCGAGGGCGTGAGCGGCGTCCTGGTGGTGCTCCGCACAGAGGGGCGGGGGCCGTTCGACGATTCCCAACTCGAGCTGGTCTCGAACTTCGCCAATCAAGCTGCATTGGTGATGCAGATCGCCAATTCCAGCCGCCGGATGCACGAACTCGAGGTGTTGTCGGACCGGGACCGAATAGCCCGCGACCTGCACGATCACGTGATTCAGCGAATCTTCGCCGCCGGATTGGCTTTACAGAGCACTCTGCAGCGCACCGAGTCCGAGGAAATTCGGGTGCGACTGTCCAGGACGATCGACGACCTGCAGGACACGGTGCAGGACATCCGGACGACGATCTTCGACTTGCAGAGCACGTCCCACTCGGCCACGCGATTGCGTCAACGCATCAATGCGGCGGTACTCGAACTCACCGAGAACGTCGATATCCGTGCCGTCGTGCGGATGTTCGGGCCTCTGTCGGTTGTGGACACCAAGCTCGCCGATCATGCCGTTGCCGTCGTTCGTGAGACGGTCAGCAACGTCGTCCATCACGCGCAGGGCGACACTGTGACCGTAACCTTGTCGGTGGGCGACGAGTTGCAGATCGTCGTGTCCGACAACGGGATCGGGATGCCAGAGGACACCACCGCCAGCGGACTGTCCAACCTCGGTGCCCGTGCTGTCGAATGCGGTGGGTCGATGAACATCGGTCCCGGCTCCTCCGGACGCGGCACCGATGTGACCTGGTCGGTACCGCTGCCCTGACGGGTGCAGTCGTTCGTCACCTGTTTCGGTGACCTCCGGCCGCTGCGTCGGGTGGGTGTGCGCTCGTAGCGTTCTCGGTGAAGGTGCAGAACCTATCGTCGCACCACCGAGAGGAACCCGATGAACAGTGCACACACCGCCGGACCCGTCGTGGTCGGTATCGACGGATCGGAGACCGCGCTCGATGCGGTCCGATTCGCCGTGCAGGAGGCACGTGGGCGGGGGACGTCGCTTCGTTTGATCCACGTGATCGCCGGCCACGACGAGCCCGAAAACGTCTACGGCGCTCCGGATGTCGACGGCGACTATGCCCGCGCGGCATTGAGTCGCGCAGCGCATGTGGCCGCATCGATCGATCCGGCGATTGCCGTGGAATCGGTCGTTGCACACGGGCGGCCCGAATCGGTGATGTCGACCGAAGCGGGATCTGCGTCTCTGCTCGTACTGGGGACCACGACCGGCAGTGCAGTGACCGCCTGGGTACTCGGATCGATGGTCGGAGCCGTGGTCGAAGCATCGCCCAACCCCGTGGCGATCGTCCGGCACTTCGACGCCGAACGCCGCGGACCGGTCGTCGCGGCGCTGGGTGATGCCGACATTTCACAAGCCGATGTTGTTGTCGCTCAGGCGTTTCACGAGGCATCGATCAGGTCGGCCAGCGTGTTGGCGGTGCACACCCAGGCCGTCTCCTCCATTCTCGCGTCCGCCCTCAGTGGACCCGGTGACGGGCTACACCCCGAATCGGCAATGGACGTTCGGCTCGAACCCTTCGGCGCGGACTACCCAGACGTTCGCGTGGCGTCGGTGTACGCCGAGGCCGACTCGGGATCGGAACTCGTGGCGGTCTCCGAGACGGCCCAGCTGATGGTGGTCGGCCACGAGCGAGACAGAGTGCCGGGACGAACACTGACCGCCGTACTGCGGCATGCCCATTGCCCCGTCCTCGTCGTCCCGCACGCATGAGTACCTCGAGGCAGTCTCCGATCGTCGTCGGTGTCGACGGCTCCGGCTCGTCGCTCGACGCAGTCGGGTGGGCCGCTCATGCGGCCGAGTTGCGTGGGGTACCGGTGAAGCTGGTGTCCGCCTATCAAGTCAAGGTCCTGTACACCAGCTTCGTCGCGCTGCCGTCTCACATCGGCTCCGAGGAGCACAAAGCCGCCGAGTCGGTCCTGGCCTGGGCTTCGCTGGTTGCGCGACGGTCGGTGAAGGACCCCGACGGTCTCGAGATCGTGAGCGAATCGATTGTGGGCCCGACGATTCAGGCCATGCTGGAGCAGTCCTCCAGTGCCTCGATGATGGTGGTGGGCTCGCGCGGCAACGGCGATTATTTCGCTGAACTGCTCGGCTCGGTGAGCACCGCGGTGGCCGTTCAAGCGCACTGCCCGGTGGTCATCGTGCCGAAAAGTGTGGAGCTGCATTCGTCGGGAGGCCCTGTTGTCCTCGGCGTCGACGGGTCGCCGCACAACCAGAACGCCGTTCGGTTGGCATTCGACGAAGCCTCGCTCCGAGGAACGGAATTGGTTGCAGTGCATGTGTCCACGGACGAACCGATCTCCTCGCCCGACGCGTCCGCGACCGACAGATCCGATGCGATCGTGTCGAACGGCCGAACCGTGTTGGCGGAGAGCCTGTCCGGCTGGAGCGAACAGTATCCGGACGTCGTGGTCCAGCAGAAAGTGCTGCGCGGCAACGTGGTCGAGAAGATCCTCGAGGTGTCACCGCGCGCCCAGGCCGTGGTCGTCGGTTCGAGCGGACGCAACGGTTTCAGCGACAGACTTCTCGGATCCACGGTTCGTTCACTGGCCCACCGCGTCGACTGCCCGTTGATCATCGCCCGCGGGTAGCTCGACGGGTCCGGCAGTCACGACCACCGCCACTGCCGGATCTCGGGGAGGTCCTCGAAATGCTCTCGGATGTAGGCGTCGTGTCGTGCCAGTTGGTCCTGGCAGTGTTGCCGTAGTGCCTCGGCACCGGTCGGCGTGGTTGTTGTCCGGTCGAGTGCCGCGAGGGCGAGATGGTAGCGACTGATCTTGTTGAGCACCACCATGTCGAACGGTGTTGTCGTGGTGCCCTGCTCGATGAATCCGCGCACGTGGAACCGCTGGGCGTCCGGTCGGCCGTGCACCAGTTGGTGCACCGCACGGGGATAGCCGTGGAACGCGAAGACCACATCGACCGAGGTGGTGAACAGGTCCGCGAACTGCTCGTCGGAGAATCCGTGGGGATGATCGCCGACGGGGAGCAGCGCCATCAGATCGATGACGTTGACCACCCGAACCCTGAGCTCGGGAGTCCACGTCCGCAACAACTCTGCGGCAGCGAGGGTTTCCTCGGTCGGGACGTCGCCTGCACACGCCAGAACGATCTCGGGATCTTCCTCGGCGTCGACCGATTCGGTGCCGGCCCAGTCCCAGCGGGACGCACCTGCCGCTGCATGCGCCCGCGCCTCGGGAAGCGTCAGATACTGCGGGTGACTCTGCTTGTCCACCACCAGAACGTTGACGTGACCTCGACTGCGGAAACAATGATCGGCAACCGCGAGCAGCGTATTGGAATCCGGTGGCAGCCACACGCGCACCACATCCGATGCCAGAGGAATGACCGCGTCGATCAGTCCGGGGCCCTGATGGCTGAATCCGTTGTGGTCGTTGCGCCAACACGTGCTGGTGAGCAGCACGTTGAGCGAGGCGACGGGTGCCCGCCACGCGAGTGTTGCCGCGTGCTGAAGCCACTTGGTGTGCTGGATCAGCATCGACACGCTCACCATGGCGAAGGCCTCGTAGCTGGCGAACAGGCCGTGTCGACCCGACAGCAGATACGCCTCCAGCCAGCCCTCGCACAGATGCTCGCTGAGCACCTCCATCACGCGACCGTCGGGACCGAGATCGTCGTCGAACTCGGTGGTCGGCAACTGCCAGCATCGATCGGTCACCTCGAACACCGCCTGGAGCCGGTTGCTCGCGGTCTCGTCGGGACAGAACAGGCGAAAGTTGCCGCCGCCGTGGGGTTGTGCGTTGTCGAGATAGATATCACGCATCATCTCCCCGAGCACGGTGGTCGTCTCGTGCGACGTGCGCCCCGGGGACTCCACGGTGAGCGCATAGTTCTCCAGATCGCGAATGACCAAGGGCTGCAGAAGTAGTCCTCCGTTCGCATACGGAGTGGCACCGAGACGTTCGGTGCCCGACGGAGCGAGCTCGCGAATCGAGTCGACGGGAGCGCCGTCGTCGTCGAACAGCGATCGGGGCTCGTAGGACAGCAGCCACTTCTCGAGCTGCGCCAGATGCGACGGGTTCTCGCGGACTCCCGACAGCGGTACCTGGTGCGCCCAGTGGGTGCCCTCGATGAGCTTGCCGTCCACCTCGTGCGGCCCGGTCCAGCCCTTGGGGGTGCGCAGAACGATGGCGGGCCACTCGATGTCGTGCTGTGGTTCTCCGTTGCGGGCGGCGTGCTGGATTGTCTCGATCGCGTCGTGAGCTCGCGTGAGGGCTGCGTGGAGCGCCGGGAACACCTCTCGTGGGTCGTCGCCTTCGACGAACAGGGGTGCCCACCCCTGGCCGCTCAGATAGTCGGCTACCGATTGATCGGTGCTGCGTCCGAGAACCGTCGGTCCGGAAATCTTTCCGTCGTTCAGATGCAGGATGGGCAAGACGGCGCCGTCGCGAATCGGGTTCAGAAAGGCCGGGATCTTCCACGAACCGGACAGAGGACCGGTTTCGGCCTCACCGTCCCCGACGACACAGGCAACGATCAGATCCGGATTGTCGAACGCGGCACCGGCGGCGTGGACGAGGGCGTAACCCAGCTCGCCGCCCTCGTGAATGCTGCCCGGAGTCTGGACGCTGACATGGCTCGGAATGCCCCCAGGAGTGGAGAACTGACGGCACAGCCGTCGAACGCCCTCGTTGTCGAGCGAGATGTTCGGGTAGATCTCGCTGTAGGTTCCCTCGAGGTAGGTGTTCGCCACCAACGCCGGACCGCCGTGGCCGGGACCGGTGACGTACAGCCAATCCGAATGGGTTCGACGAATCACCCGATTGAGGAGGGTGTAGATCATCGAGAGTCCGGGACTGGTGCCCCAGTGCCCGAGCAGCCTCGGTTTGATGTGCGCCACCTCCAGAGGACGACGCAGCAATACGTTGTCCTGCAGATAGATCTGCGCCACCGTCAGATAGTTCGCCGCAGCCCAATAGCGCAGGTCCGCGTCCAATTCGTCCGAGTTGTAGGAAGACTCGATCGACTCCACGCTCATCGATCGGTGGGAACGACGACGACGGGAACATCCACCGAATGCAACACCGCACGCGAGGTGGAACCGAGAAGCATCGACGCGAATCCACCCCGACCGCGGCTACCCACGACGATCAACTGCGCTGCCTCCGACGCTCGGACCAGCTCACGAACAGGCCTGTCCTGAACCACCACTCGATGGATGGTGACGTCCGGGTAGTCCTCCGACCAGCCGGCCAGGCTCTCCGCCAACGACGTCTTCTCGGCGAGTTCGGAATCGATCCACGGACCCTCGTCGTCGCGCGTCAACACGCTGCCGAGTTCGAGGTCGCTCCAGGCGTGTACGGCGACGAGGTCGACACCGCGCAGTGACGCTTCCTTCAGAGCGAATCCGATCGCAGGCTGACTGTTGGCGGTGCAATCCACCCCGACGACGACCGGACCATCGCTGACGATGTTCGATTTGACCACCGCAACAGGGCATTTCGCATGCGTGACCACTGCGGTACTGACCGACCCGATCAAGCCGCCGGTGAACTCACCGAGCCCCCTCGAGCCCACGACGATCATGGCGGGAGCGACGTCGAAGTGCGTCAGGTTCCTTGCAGCAGAGCCGTGTTCGAGGCGCGTGTCGAGAATGAGCGAATTGCCGGCCGCAGTCTTGTGCGCAACATCGACCGCAGCGGTCAGCACACGCTTGGCCTCGACGTCCGGGTCCGAGAATGCACCGATCCGGAGACTGATGGCATCCCCGTAGGTTCCCGGCGCGAACAGAGACGACGTGACCAACTCGAGCGGAGCGTGGCGTCGAACGGCCTCGCGCGTTGCCCAGCGGACCGCGTCGAGCGATGTGGCAGATCCGTCGACTCCGACGACTACCCGACTCGATGCATTCATGACGAATTCCCGTCCATTGACTTACGTGTGCAGATACCCACCGAGCATGGCTCGGATCGGCTCGTCGCCGACAGAGGCGGAAGTCCTTCGGTGCGGGGCGGAAGTCCCTGCCTGCTACCCCTAGGGGGTATGTCTTGCTATCGTCGGAGACATGCATCCAGTGATCCGACGCCGTCGCCCGGGCTTCGCCTCGGCGACCGGATTGCTGATCGCACTGACGATCTTCGGGGTGCTGCTGATGCACTCGGCGACGCCGACCGCGTCGGCGAACACCGATCATGCAGCCATGGCGTCGGCGATGCACCATGAGGGGCCCGTGCAGGTGGCGGTCGGTGAACACGACTGCCCGGCGGCGCACCAGATGATGCATCCGTGCGCGGGAACCACGGTGTCGTGGGCTGCGCTGTCGGTTCCGTCGACGAGCGTCGACCTCGGCTACTCGCTGATATCGGCGGACGGCATCGGTGGGCGCACCGACTCCATCTCGGAGCGTGCTCCGCCGTGGACCCTCTGGGAGCTGGACAGATCGGTGACCTTGCGAGTGTGACAGGGAGCCCGGTGAACGTACGACCACCGGCGGATTGACTCATCCCTGTATTTCGCACTCGTTCAAGGAGTTTCACATGCGTACAACACTCGTCGCTTCGCTGGCTGCTGCCACCGTGAGCGCATTTCTCGTCGCAGGCTGCAGCAGCGACACCTCCGACTCGTCGATGGACGGCCATTCGATGGGCTCGTCGAACTCGTCGTCGGCGTCATCGACCCAGTCCGATGCGTCGGCAGAATTCAACGAAGCGGACGTGATGTTCGCGCAGATGATGTACCCGCATCATGCGCAGGCGGTCGAAATGGCGGCAATGGTCCAGGGCCGCACCGACAATCCGGACGTCGTGGCGTTGGCGTCGGCGATCGAGGCCGCACAGCAACCGGAAATGGACCGAATGACCGCCTGGCTTGCCGAATGGGGTCAGCCCGCGCCCTCGTCCGACATGGGTGAGATGGGCGGAATGGACCACAGCTCGGGCATGGGCATGATGGCCCAGGAGGACATGGACGCGTTGAGTGCGGCCACCGGTGCCGAGTTCGACCGCCAGTGGCTGACGATGATGATCGAGCATCACGAAGGCGCGATCGAGATGGCGAACACCGAGATCGCGGACGGCTCGAACCCCGACGCACAGGAAATGGCTCGCACGATCGTGGCCACGCAGCAGCAGGAAATCGACACCATGCGGGCGCTGCTCGGCTGACCCGGATCGACACCGAGGGCCGCGCTCCTGATCAGGGGTGCGGTCCTCGAGTAGGCTGGCCACTCGGAGAGTCCTTCTCTGCGGTCGGTCCGAGGGAGAATATTCACATGGCACGTCCACGGGTATTGGTCATCGGCGGAGGATTCGGCGGGCTGCACGCGGCGCGCCGTCTGCGTAACGAGGACGTCGATGTCACCGTGCTCGAGCGCGGCACCTCTCACGTCTTCCAGCCACTGCTCTATCAATGCGCCACCGGTCTGGTGTCCGAGGGTTCGATCGCCAGTCCGCTGCGGCACCTACTGCGTAAGCAGAAGAACGTGTATGTGGCGCTGGGTGAAGCGACCTCGGTGACCGCGGTGGGTGACGGTGGAGTGGTGACGGCCAGTCGGTTCGACGGCTCGACCTTCGAGCTGCCCTACGACTACCTCGTCGTTGCCGTCGGAATGCAGCAGGCGTATCACGGCCACGACGAATACGTGCAGTGGGCACCGGGGATGAAGACCCTCGACGATGCCCTCGCGATCAGGCGAAAGCTGATCTCCGCCTTCGAGATGGCGGAGTCTCTGCCCACCGTGGAGGAACGCCGACCATGGCTCACGTTCGCCGTGGCGGGGGGAGGCCCGACCGGAGTCGAATTGGCCGGTCAGATAAGGGAACTCGCGACTCGGGCGTTGGCGAAGGAGTTCGACACCATTCACCCGTCGGAAGCGCGGGTGCTGCTCTTCCACGGCGGTGACCGCGTCCTCGAATCGTTCCCCGATTCCCTGACGAAGAAAGCGCAACGCACCCTCGACGCGGTAGGCGTGGAAACCCATCTCGGAGTTCACGTCACCGACGTCACGGCCACCGACGTCGAGGTCACGGCCAAGGCCGAACCCAAGACCGTCACTCGCTACGACACCCACACCGTGCTGTGGACCGCAGGCGTCGAAGCCGTTCCGTTCGTGAAACGACTCGCCGACGCGATGGGCGTCGAACAGGATCGCTCCGGACGCATCGCCGTGCAGCCGGATCTCTCGATCCCGGGACACCGCAACGTCTTCGTCGTCGGAGACATCATGTCGCTGAACAAGCTCGCGGGAGTCGCCGAAGTTGCGATGCAGGGCGGACGCGCGGCGGGCGCGGCCATCGCAGCAGACCTGTCCGGCTCTGCGCGTATGGATTTCAAGTACCGAGATCTCGGCACCGCGGCCTACATCGCCCGCGGTCACGCACTGGTGCAGGCCGGGCCGCTGAAGATGTCGGGCTTCGTGGGCTGGGTGTCGTGGGGAGTCATCCACATCGCATTCCTGGCCGGCAACCGCAATCGCGTCGGGACACTGATCAACTGGGCCGCAACCCTGGCCACCGGTACCCGACGCGAACGTGCCATCACCTACGGCGACCCGGAAACTGCGCGTAAGCCGTACAACTAGGTGGCTGCGAGAACCGCGCCGGGGTTGAGGATTCCGAGCGGGTCGAGCGTCTTCTTCAACGCGCGCTGCACCGACATCGACACTTCGTCATGCTCGACAGTCAGCCACGTGGCCTTCAGCCTGCCCACGCCGTGCTCACCGGTGATGGTTCCGCCGAGTGCGAGGGCGCGGCGGGTGATCGCATCGAACGCGGACACTGCTGCAGCCTTGCTGTCTGGGTCGGAGGCGTCGTAGATGATGGTGGGGTGCAGGTTGCCGTCACCCGCATGCCCGAAGACGCCGATTGTCAGATCGTGTTCCGCAGCAATTCCCTCCACCGAGGTGATCAGATCGGTGATGGCCGAGCGGGGCACGGCGACATCGTCGAGTAGCCAGTCCCCAAGACGTTCGAGCGCAGGCAGGGCAAGGCGGCGGGCTTCGAGCAGCATCGCGGCCTCGGCAGGATCGGAGCCGATGACGACATCTTCGGCCCCGAACTCGGTGCAGATGGACTCCAGTGCAGTCATCACGGCCGCGGCGTCAGCGTCGTCACTCTGAATCAGCAACAGTGCGGCGGTGTTGTCGCCGATACCCATCTTGGTCAGATCGTCGACAGCCTTCACGGTGGTGCGATCGAGGATTTCGAGCATCGACGGAGTGATGCCTGTGGACGCGATTGTCGATACGGCCGAACCTGCTCCTTCGAGAGTGGGGAAGGAGGCGACAAGAGTATGTGGGGCACGAGGCGCGGGCAACAACTGAACGGCGATCTCGGTGATGATGGCCAGTGTGCCTTCCGAGCCGACGAGCAGATGCGTCAGGTCATATCCTGCAACGCCTTTCACGGTGCGTCGGCCAGTTCGTAGGACCCGCCCATCGGCCAGCACCACTTCGAGGCCGAGCACGAAATCTCCAGTGACGCCGTACTTCACGCAGCACATTCCGCCGGCGTTGGTCGCGACGTTACCGCCCATGGTGCTGAAGGTGACGCTGCCTGGATCCGGCGGATAGAAAAGGCCGGCCTCCGACGCCCTGGTACGCAGGTCGGAGGTGATGACCCCCGGTTCGACTACAGCGAGTCGGTTCACGGTATCCAGTTCACGGATCCGGGTCATCCGATGCAGGCTCAGCACAACGGAACCCGTGGAGGCGTTGGCTCCGCCGCTCAGTCCGCTCCCTGCTCCGCGCGGGACAACTGTGATCGAAAACTTGCTTGCCGCCGTCATGCAGGCCACGACATCTGCGGTGGTGCGGGGCATGAGTACCGCTGCCGGGACCCTGCTGTCGGTGAACTGGGACTGGTCGCGGGCGTATCCGGCGACGATATCCGGGTCGACAACCACGATGTCGGCAGGCAGTGCATCGACCAGAGCCGCAATGTCGGTGTTGGCCGGGGCTTGGGCGGGGGCATTCATGCGAGATCCTCGATAGCTGCTCGATGTTCGCGAGCGAGTTCTACGTAATGATGGGCGTTGCTGCCGTTGGCTTCCACAGTATTCGCGTCGAGCATGCGCCGGATTTTGCCGGGAACGCCCGCAACCAACGAACCTGCCGGGATCACGGTGTGCTCGGTGACCACCGCCCCCGCGGCGATCAACGACCCGGCACCGATAACGGCACCGCTCATGATCACCGCACCCATTCCGACGAGCACGCCGTCCTCGACAGTGCAGCCGTGCAGGATCGCACCATGACCGACGGACACGCTTCTGCCAACGAGAACCGGCATCCCAGGGTCGGTGTGCACGATGCAGTTGTCCTGAATGTTGGTTCCCACGCCGATGGTGATGGGTTCGGCGTCTGCACGCAGCGAGGCTCCGTACCAAACACTCGTGTCGTCCTCGAGAGTCACCGCGCCGACGACGGATGCGTTCGGTGCAATCCAAGCCGACTGTGCGAGAACAGGTTGCTTCGATCCGAGAGACACCACGAGACCTGTCTTCGTAGTGGTCACAGCGCCCGCACCGCCAATCCGCCGTCGACAGGCAAGCAGACGCCGTTGATGTACGCCGATTCGTCGGAAGCCAGGAACACTGCAGCATTCGCGACGTCCCACGGTGAGCCCATCTGTCCGGTCGGACTGCTGGCGTGTCGCGCCGCCATGGCCTCGGCTGCAGCGCTCGGGTCCACCAATTGGCTTGTCACCAGGGGAGTATCGATCAGACCGGGAAGAATAGCGTTGACTCTGACACCTTGGGCGGCATATTGCAGGGCCAGTGCGACGGTCAGCTGATTGACCGCGCCCTTCGTCGCGCTGTAACTCGGGTAGTTGAAGCCGGTGTAGCGGATGCTCGCGGTAGAGGAGACGTTGACGATCGAGCCCCCGCCGTGCGCGAGCATTGCAGGCAGGACGTGCTTGCAGGTGAGGAAGACTCCGGTCATGTTGACGGCCACCGACCTGTTCCACTGTTCGAGATCGAGCTCGGTGATGTCCCCGACGCCCGCAGCTCCGACGTTGTTGTGCAACACGTTCGGTGGACCCAACGCATCGATGGCTTGAGCTACAACGGACTGGACCTGCTGCTCGTCGGTGACATCGGCAACCAACGCCACTGCGGTGCCTCCCGCGGCGGTGATCTCCGCTGCGGTCAACTGCGCTTCGGTGTGATTGCGGTCGATGGCAGCAACCGTCGCGCCCTCGCGGGCGAACGCCAACGCAGCAGCACGGCCGTTGCTCAACGCCGCTCCACTGGAACCGGCACCGAACACCAGCGCAACCTTGCCTGTCAGACGGCCGGTCATCCTGAGATCTCCTCTACCAAAAGCTCGAATGTCACCGCGACGAGATTGCCGTGCTCGGCGAGTTCGCCGGTGTGCACGGTGCCGTGGCGGTCGATGGCGCAGACCGACACGTGTGCCCGGGAGAGCTGGTCACCTTCGAGCTTGGCGTGGCCCGCGATGGTCACTTCGGTTGCCGGACCGTCGGCGACAGCCTTGCCGTCGCCGCGAATCAGGGTGGCGCCGACGAGGCTACCGAGGCTGCCGCGAACCGATGCGGTCTGCATTCCTGCGTCGATCATGACGCGCCTGATGGCGTCGTGGATTTCGACTCCTGGCCGGACGCGAGTCATGACCGCACGGCGAGAACTGCTGAGAGACAGAGCTACCGGTGCCGGCGTGAACACCGGCATCGCGGTTTCGTCGTCCACGCCACTGGTGAGAGCGACCGAATCGAAGGCGTGCAGAATCGCATCCACGGGCGTGGCACCGACGACGGTGTCCGGCCACAGATGACCGCCGCGCAACGCGCCGTCCGCATCGAACCATGCTGCGTGGCAATGCATGAACCGTTCACCCTCGCGGTGGCCGACCGTGGCGCTCCCTCCGACGATGGTGGCAGGCGCTACGGCCTCGAAGGTTTCGCTGTACCACGCTGCGCGAGATCCGTCGGTGCACAGTGCCGGAATGCAGTAGGAAACTCGAGACAAAGGCCCGCCGAGCAGTTCGACTTGCCCTGAATCCGCACCCAGGCGGGTCAGCGCCTCGTCGATCGCGTCGACCAGTCGGCGTCCGGGGGCCAACGACAACCGCTCGACGACGGTTCCTGTCGCGACGGACTCGAGCCGCTGCTGCCCCTTTTGGCCTGGGTGCACAAGGGGTTTCAATTCGATAGATGTAGTCACGACGCCGTCTCCAGCTTCTCCGAGTACGGGCCCCACTTCTGCTCGGCGAGTTCGTCGCGAATGGTGCGTTTGACGATCTTGCCGTAGCCGGACTTCGGCAGTGAGTCGCGGAACAGAACGTAGCGCGGCAGCTTGTAGCGGGCCATGCGATCGCCGAGCCAGGCCGTGAGCTCCTCGGCGGTCAGTTCTTTACCGGCGGTCCGAACACACACTGCAACGCCGACTTCTCCCCATTTCGGGTCGGGTACACCGAGTACCGCGACCTCGTCGATCGCGTCGTGAGTGAGGATCTTCTCCTCGATGTCGCGCGGGTGGATGTTGGAACCGCCCGAGATGAACATGTCCGACGACCGGCCCGTCACGTAGACGTATCCGTCCGCATCCATGACGCCGAGGTCGCCGGTCCGAAACCACCCGTCCCGGAACGCCTTTGCGTTCGCGTCGTCGTTGTCGAGGTAGCCGGCGAAGACAGCGGGTCCGGCGACGCACAGTTCACCGATCTCGCCGGCTGCAACCTCGTGACCGGTCTCGTCCTGCACGCTGACCAGCATGCCGGTACGCGGGTAACCGCACGTGGACGCGGCGAGCCCGTCGGGTACCGGCCGTCCGTGCTCGGAACTCGGGAGAACGGTGATGTTGCCGGTCACCTCGGCGAGACCGTAGTACTGAACCAGCACCTCGCCGAGAACCGCGCGCGCTCGTTGCTGATCCGGGGTGTACATCGGCGCACCCGCGTAGATCACATGCTGAAGGGAAGAATGATCGTGCCGATCCACGGCTGCGTCGTCGACGAGCACCTTCAGAATTGTCGGGACGGTGAACATGTTGGTCACCCGCTCGGATTCGACCAGGCTCCAGACTTCCTCGGGGAGCAGGCTGGCCGACGAAGGGAGAACCGTCGCGGCCCCGCGCGCAACCTGCGGCAACATGTGCACGCCTGCACCGTGGGACAGCGGCGCGACAACAAGTGAGACGTCGTGGCGGTCGGTGGTCGGCATCAGATCCGCGAGGTGATTGTTGATGACGAATCCGAGCTGATCGTGCGTCAGAATCGCAGCCTTCGGGGTGCCACTGGTGCCGGACGTGAAGAAGTACCAGGCCGGATCTCCCGCCCAGGTGGCCATGGCCGCGGGCGTTGCGATCGATGCGATGTCGGCGACGGAGCCCGCGTTCTCGCTGTCGATCCACAGGACTCCTGCAGGCAGACCATGCGCGGTCTGGACGGCATCGACGTGCGAGGTGGTCGATGCATGCGCGATCATCACGCTGGGCCTGCACACTCCGGCAATGACCACGACGTCGTCATTGTGTAGGCGGGAATTGACCGGTGCCAGAACCCCGCCCACTCGCCAGGTTGCGAACATCGCCTGGATGAGCTCGGGATGGTTGGGGCTGTCGAGCATGACGACATCGCCCTTCTGGACGCCGCGGCGCTGCAGATCTGCGGCCAACGCGTCGACACGGCGATCCAGATCTTGCCAGGTCCACCTCGTGGTGCCGTGTACGACGGCGGTACCGCCAGGGAGACGCCGAGCGGTTTGCCTCAGTATTTCCGCCAGGTTCGTAGCTCGTCTCGGCGTGCTCATCGGACTCCCTCCAGAACCGTGGCATAGTTCGCGACGGCCGCGCCACCCATGTTGAAGACCGCGGCCCGATCTGCGTGCGGCAGCTGCATGTCTCCGGCCTCACCGGTCAATTGCATTGCAGCCATGACATGTTGGGACACGCCCGTAGCCCCGAGCGGATGCCCCTTCGCCTTGAGGCCTCCGGATCGATTGACCGGGAGTGGACCGTCCGCCTCGGTTCGGCCCTCGGCCAACACCTCGCCGCCCTTACCGGGCTCGGCGAGTCCGAATGCCTCGTATTGCAGGAGCTCCGCGATGGTGAAGCAGTCGTGCGTCTCGATCAGGTCGAGGTCCGCGAGAGTGACTCCAGCAGCGGCGAGGGCACCGCGGAATGCGCGAGCACCACCGTCGAACGCGAGCACGTCATCGCGTCGGGAAAGGGCGAGGTGATCGTTGGCTTGATGGCGACCGAGGATTCGGACCGAACGACGTGCAGTAGCTGCAACTTCCGGTAGCGCGACGACCAGGGCGGCGGCACCGTCGGACACCAGGGAACAGTCGGTACGCAGCAGCCTGCCGACAACGGCAGGGTTCTTGTCCGACGGCGTCGCGCAGAAGTCGAACCCGAGATCGCGTCGTAGATGCGCGTAGAGGTTGTCCACACCGTTGTGGTGGTTCTTGGCTGCGATACGGGACATCGCCTCCCTCGGATCACCGTAGCGATCCGCGTATTCGTCAGCGAGAGAGGCGAATACACCAGCAAAGCTGCCCATGTGCGCCTCGGTTGCTCGATGCGAACCGGAGAGCAGGATGTCGTTGATGTCGTCGTTCGAGGTGGCCGTCATCTTCTCGGCACCCACGATCAGTGCGACGCGGCCGCGGCCTGCCTGTAGATAGTCGAGACCGGTGTACAGGGCTGCGCTACCGGTGGAGCATGCATTCTCTACGTGCACAGCAGGAACGAGAGCCAGATCGGGCTGACCGGCACCGACGAGGGCTCCCTCGAAACCCTGCCGGGAGAAGCCGTTGTTGAACACGCCGACGGTGATGATGTCGACATCTGCGGCGTCGAGTCCTGCGTCGGCGAGAGCACTGACCGACACCTCGGCGATCAGCGACTCGACGTCCGGGCTCTCACTTTTCCCGAATCGGGTGTGTGCCCAGCCGATGATGTGCGGTGCGGTCACGTCTGTCCTCTCGTCGTGTCGCGTGAGGCGGATCACGTCCCCACGCCCTGTCATAGTCGTCGGATGCCGCGTTGCGTGGCACCGTCGCAGGACGAGAGGACTTGCAAAGAATTCCTCTCGTTGTCGAACGCAGTCGTTGCGACAGCGGGAGGAAAGCGGGACTCGTTTCCCCTCTCTCGGCTCGATGATCGGAGCTGGCTGCCGCAACAGACTGAGTGCACATCGACAAGGAACGAGGGGCTGACGTGCGCGCAGTGCTCAAGACCGAACCCGCACCGGGCTTCGACCTGGTGACCGACTATCGCGAACGAGACCTCGAGCGTGGCCACGTCCGCATCGAAGTCGGTGCAGTGTCGGTGTGCGGTACCGACCGTGAGACGTACGAGTACGGTCCGGCCGTCCGGGACCTCGGCTTGCGATTGCCGGTGGTCACCGGGCACGAATGCGCGGGCACCGTGATCGAGGTTGCCCCTGACGTCTCCACCTTGCGGGTGGGGGATCGTGTGGCTGTCGAGACTCATGTCGCGTGCTTCGACTGCTACCAGTGCGCGCGGGGCAACGCTCACAACTGCCTGCGGATGGATCTTCTCGGACTGACGATCGATGGCGCATTCGCCGAGCGAGTGGTGCTCCCGGCGTCGACGTGCTTCTGTCTTCCGGACGAGCTGACACTCGAGACTGCGGCCCTGCTCGAACCCGCAGGAAGCGCAATGCATGCTGTGCAACGGAGCGGACTGAACCTGGACGGCGCGCACGTCCTGGTCAGTGGTGCCGGGCCCATCGGTCTTGCCGCGCTGCAAATTGCCCGCGCGAAGGGAGCCGAAGTGCTTGTGGTGGAGCCGAACTCACACCGAGCCGCGATGGCAGTGGAACTGGGTGGATCACTGGTGGCACCGGGTGAGCACCTGGCGGAGCAGGTGTGGGAACGGACCGGCGCGGCGCAAGGCGTCGACCTCGTTCTCGAATGTTCCGGAGCCCTTGCTGCGTTGGCCGCAGGGTTCGAAGTTGTCCGCCGTGAGGGAACCATCGTCAGCGTCGGACTGACCAACCGGCCTCTCGAGCTGAACGCAACTCGGCAGTTGATCAGTCGGGGACTGACCCTGCGCGGCAGTTTCGGACGTCGGATCTGGGATTCGTGGACGGAACTTGCCGGCCTCGTGGCGTCGGGCAGCGTCGACCTTTCCCGTCTGGTCTCGCACCGGATGGAACTCGAAGACGTGGAGACGGCCATCGGGATGTTGTCCGGTGAGGCCTGCAAGGTGGTCCTCTATCCGCAGGGAGTGCCGGCGCATCTCCGTGATTCGGCCGTGTCGATCAACGCTGTTTGAGCGACGGGAACGGGTCGAATCCCTCGGCTTTCATGGCATCGGCGACGCGTAATCCGAGGTGCAGGTGCAGACGAACGGTGCCGTCGTCGAGGTCGATGTGGACCGCGTCGCGAATGCGGTCGAGTCGGTAGTACAGCGTGGTTCGGTGGATGAACAGGGCCTCGGCGGCTCCAGGGCCCGATCCGGCGTGGTCGAGGAAGGCCCGCAACGTGTCGAGGAGTCGGCCCGACGGGTCCACCTCCGCGAGGCGGCGTAGCTCTCGAGGAACAGCGGTGATATCGAAATCCTGAGTCGGGACCCTGGCCAGCACGCCTAGGACCCCGGCACGTTCCCAGCTGACGACCGAGTCCTCACCGAAACGGCGCGCGATGGTGGCCGCGAGCCCCGCCTGCCGTGCGGACAGCCAGGCCTCGTTCATTGCGGGTACCAGCGCCCCGATCCCTGCTTCCACACTCGCACCGCGGCCGGCCACGTCTGCGGCGTCGCGCACCATTGTTCGGGCTTCGGCGACGACGGTGTCGAGGTCGCGTGCGGCAGTGGCGAGATACACCAAGTGCCCGACGTCGCCGATGACCGTGTGCAAGGCATCGCCGCGGCTGCGGGAGCGGCCGGCAGCGAGCGCGTGTCGGAGCGCGATCACCGTCAGGTCGCTGTCGTTGCCGTGACGCAGGGCCAACGTGACCACGCGGACCGGTCCCGTCGGTAGATTCGACGTGGCCAGGGCGCTCTCTCGGGCTGACTCATCCGAGCCGAGAACCGCCGATGGAAGGGTCTCCGTTCGGCCTGAATCGAGTGGGACGCTATCGGTGGCCACCATAAGTGGTGCGATCTCGGCAGCTGTTTCGGCGATTCGGGTCAGATCGGCGTCGGTGATGGTGTTCTCTGCATCGATCACCAGGATCATGCCGAGCGTCTCGCCGCGCCACCGGACGGGAACGCCTGCGCGAGCGTGTAATCCGAGACTCTCGGAGCCCTCGATCCTGCCGGGCTTGGTCCACTGGCCTATTCCGCTGGACAGCAGGAACCCGATGGCCTCACTGCCTGCGTCGCGGTTCAGCATGGCGCGTATGCGGACTGGATCCTCGTCGCCGAAGTGGCGGCTGGCGAACAGCATTCGTACTTCTGGATCGTTGACGACGACCGATCGGCCGAGTTCATCGGCGAATCGGTCGACAATCGCTTGCACGCTGTCCCTCGTCACGGTCAGACAGTACTCGCGTCCAATTCGCCGTCACAGGCCCCTGTGAGACGTATTCGACAGAGAGAGGAAACTGACAGCTCGAGCTTCGTCAGTAAACGGTCGTGACACAGGTCACTTGGGGAGCAAGGTGTGTGAGCCCCCCTTACATGGTGGAACTCGGATCGAAGACTGGAGCGATAGATGACGTCACGCACCCACTTACCCGGCGCTGCGACGCCGGACAACGAGATGGCCAACCGTGTGATGCGCAAAGTCGCACTGCGCTTGATCCCGTTTCTCGGGCTCGCCTATTTCCTGAACTACATCGACCGGACGAACATCTCGTTCGCAAAGTTGACGATGAGCGAGGACCTCGGCCTGACCGAGACGATGTACGGACTCGCCAGCGGCTTGTTCTTCGTCGGGTACATCCTTCTGGAAGTACCGAGCAACCTGGCTCTGCACAAGTTCGGTGCACGTCGTTGGATTGCTCGAATCCTGGTGTCGTGGGGTCTTATTGCGGCTTTGATGGCATTCGTTCCCAACGCGACCTGGTTGAACATCGCTCGCGTTGCCCTCGGTATTGCCGAAGCCGGCTTTTTCCCGGGGATCATGCTCTACCTGACGTTCTGGTTCCCCAGGGCGGTACGCGTACGACTCGTCGGTATGTTCATGGTCGCGCTACCTCTGTCGAGTGCATTCGGTGCGCCGATTTCCGCAGCGATCATCCAGTACTGGGACGGTCTGTTCGGCCTCGAGGGATGGCGGGTGATGTTCCTCGTCGAAGGCCTTCCGACGGTTTTGCTGGGCATAGCAGCATGGTTCTACTTGACCGACCGTCCTCGGGAAGCCAAGTGGCTGACTGCCGATGAGCGGACCTGGCTCGACAAGCGGATGAACTCCGAACACTCCGAGAAGGCCGAGTCCGGCCACGGATCGGTTCGCGAGTCTCTGCGCAACCCGACGGTGTGGCTGCTAGGCGTGACGTATTTCGGTATCGGCTACGGGTTGTTTGCGATCAGCTTCTTCTTGCCGACGATCGTCGCCGGCTTCGCCGAGCAGTTCGAGACCACCTTCTCGATCGCCGAGAACGGAATGATCGTCGCGGTGCCGTTCTTCATCGCCGCCGTTGCGATGATCCTGTGGTCCAGGCGATCCGACCGCCTCAAAGAGCGCATGTGGCACCTCATTGCCCCGACTGCCCTTGCTGCAGTGAGTGTTCCGATCGCAATGTACATGAGCTCGCCGTTCCTCACGATGGTGTTCATTACGCTTACCGCGGTAGGAATCTTCTCTGCGTTGCCGATCTTCTGGTATTTGCCGACCACCTTCCTTACCGGGGCTGGAGCCGCAGCAGGCATCGCACTGGTGAACACCATCGGCGCATCGGCCGGACTGGCGGCTCCCTACATGACAGGCTGGCTGCTCGATACCACCGGGACCTCGAAAGCGGGCCTCTGGGTAGTGG